>JAAYNX010000040.1 GCA_012520615.1 Clostridiaceae bacterium
GTTTTACGGTCATATTATAAGCTCATGCCAACATCACGGAGAGATGCCGGAGTGGTTGATCGGGACGGTCTCGAAAACCGTTGTACAAGTAATTGTACCCAGGGTTCGAATCCCTGTCTCTCCGCCAACTTACGCAGGAAAAAGCCTCAGAAGGTACCGTTTGGTACCGTTTGGGGCTTTTATTTTCCAAGAATTCCTGTATATTGAGCCGTAAAGGGTCATAGCGGTTCCATTTCATCGCAAGGAGGTCTTGGGACATGCCAAAGTTGAAAAAACAGAGCTACAAGCTTGCTTCTGGGACAATTTACCAAAAACAAGAGGGTGGTGTATTTTTTTATCGGTATCAGGTAAACGGTGCAAGGAAGGCTGTCAGTCTGAAGACTAAAGACATTGACGAGGCCAAGGCCAAGGCGCAACGCCTATTGCCGATTGTCCAGGAGACGAATGCCGAAGTATTAGCGGCTCATGTCAAGGTGGCCAGGAGATTGGCAACCCCAGCTGTTAGACTCTTTCTCAGCAATGCCTGGGAAAAATATAGCCAGCATCCAGATCGCGCAACGCCTGCCACTATTAGTGAGCAAAGGGCATACGAAACGACCTTCAAGGAGTTTTGTACCTGCATCGATCAACCAAACATCATGCTGCACGAAGTGACCCACCAGCACGCCGAGACGTATTCCAGTTTTTTGAAGACACAGGGATTGGCGGTGGATACGCATAACCGCAAGATTAAGCGACTCCGCAAGATATTCAAGGTTCTTCAAGACTACTGCCAGGGCAATCAGCCGTTCGCGTCACCTACTCTTTTAAGGCGACCACGTGAAGAACAGGACTTAGGAGTACGTCGTCGTTCCTTTACTAGTGAGCAGGTGCAAGCGCTGTTGCAAGAACTTGATAACCCATCCCGGAAATTGCTCAACAAAAGAGAAATCCGCTTGATATATCTGCTTGGTATATATACCGGCCAGCGCCTTAAGGATTGTGTGCTGATCCGGTGGCACATGGTGGACTTTATCCATCAGAAAATCGAAATCAAGCAGTATAAGACAGGCAAGAAAGTAACCTTTCCCATCGCTGCTCCGCTACTTGCCGGATTGAATGAAGCCCTGAGTTGGAAAACGGACGACACAAGTTACGTATGCCCGAAAGTCGCTGAAAGGTACAATCAAACTGATGAGCGCGGCAAGAACACGGGCAATGGTCTTGTCAACATCGATGTCCTCAGAGTCATCAAATGGATAGGACTTGAACCCTCTGTAAAGGTTCCGGGGCGGAAAAAATCCATCACTGTCTATGGCTTCCACTCGCTTCGCCATTCGTTTGTTTCGCATTGTGCAGAAGCGGGCATCCCCAAGTCAGTAGTCCAGTCCTTTACAGGAACCGATGCTGAAATTCTAGACCAGTACTACACGCATGTGGGCTTAGAGCAGCAAGCCAAGGCTCTGAAAGCTGTTGCCGGCGGCATTGGCACGATGACTGCCCAGGATAGGCTGCAAAAAGCCATTGCGTTCATTGACGCGCTGGATGAGCAATCACAGGTCACGCAACAAATCCGTGCCATCCTCGCTGACTGACATTCCCACAGTACGCAAACAAGCCATGCAGACATAGCCGTGTGTCTGCATGGCTTGTTTGTTTTCAGCTTAGGGCAATGTTAAAAATAGTAAAAATTAAAAAGAGAAAGTAAAAATGATGAAGTCTAAGTACTATATTTAATGTACTGTGTTTGTAAAAAGTAGAAGAAAGTAGTAAAATGTGTAGGTGATATAGTAATACTTTTTAGAATAATTTCCAGTTTTTAAGCAGGAGACTACCTAAATGTACAACCAAAATCCTATCCTCGACCTAAGTACGCCTGAGCATTTCAAACGGAATATTCAAAAATTTCTAGCCGAAATATTAGAAATTCCTGAATATTCAATCAATGATAGAACTCCTGCTGGGGAGTCCCTACAGGTGTTGGTTACTCTATGCCTGATGATAGAAGCACGGATTATAGAATTAGCAAGAGAAAATAAGCATAAAATTATTAGCATGATTAAAAAAGTTGCAAACTCGGCCGAATCGTATATTATTGATCTGCAAATCAATAAAGGAATTAAAATAGATTATATATATGAATTGGTAAGTATAGCCATCCCAGGAAGCAATAGGCGGCGACAAATCCGGTGCGATAGTAACAATTACGAAGATATCGATGACTATATCGAAAAAAAAGTTGGGTGCGTAATACTGAGTATATATAAACGACGGTTTAATAAATCATGGAAACAAGTAATACAATTATTTTCAAAGCAATATGGTTTACCTTATTTTGATATTTGTGATGTTACGCCAGTATTTAGCCCAAAAATTGAATTCGATAAGTGTTATTCTTATTATAGGGATGAAAAAGAACTTACATTAATCTATGATTGTTTTCTGGATGTTGGGACTGAGACGCCTATATGTTTTCCGCAGTTAAATACTTTTTTATCGTTCAACTATGGGCAGTTTCCAATTTATGATCAAGAGATTATCAATAAAAACATCGATTCTGTTATATTTATTGTTGAATCTAATAAACTTGCTGATTATCTTAAAGCATTAATTGGAAATAGACTTTCTCGGGAATACTACAATGATATTATTAATTCGTTGGAACGATATGAAAATTTTATTATAAATGAAAATAACAATCGATATAATCGACTATCAAGACGTAATGAAAATTATCAGGAGCGTCTATCTAACTTACCTTATAAGAACATTTCTGATGCCAAAAACTCAATTGAAAGAATGGAAAAGCCATTAGGATACTACTTTGACAAAGATTTACCGGTGATATTTACCTCCTACATTGGAGAACATCCATTATTTATTCCATATTCGGATTGGAGTAGCATATCCGGTCACAAGGTCTTTTATGTGTTAAAAAGAAAAGATGATTATCTTGAAAAAATTGTCAACATTCACAAAACTTTATCCGAATTCGAACCAGAGAATTTATATTACGTCATTGTCAATGATAATGTCAATACTGTCAATCTCAATGATACAGGAATTGAAGTCTTAACAACAACAGAAGCTCTTGTCCGAGCAAATGAAATGGATATTTGTTTAACCGACTTGAACCTACATGAGCAAGCGAAAATATATCAAGATAAAAGGTTCAGAAAACGGGAAGATTTTATAATTGATAACATATTAGATCAAAAATCTATTCTCTTGATATCAGCAAAATCTGGAATTGGGAAAAGCCTGTTTGCCCTTAATCTTGGCTATGCTATCGCACAGAAAGGAAGCCTAATTTGTGATTGGAAAGTTAACAGACAGGCAAAGGTTTTATATGTAGGAGATGATGAACTTGATGATAGGACATTGAATAAACATCTTGATAAGTTCGATAAATTATATCGTTGCAAAGGAAATCGAAAGAACTTCGAATATAAACAAGTAAGAGGTTTTAACTTGTTGACTGAGGAACACAGATCGGAAATACATAACTATCTAAATGAATTATTGTTAAATACTGAACCAAAAGGCAACCCAGTTGAAATCCTGATTCTAGATAGTCTTAATAAGTTGTGCCCGGGTGCCGAGACAGGAGCCAAATGGCCGAAATTTTACCAATGGTTACGTAAATTACAAGATGATTTTAATAATCTTTCAGTCATCCTAATCCATCATGCTCCAAAAGACAAAAGCGTGTACTACTCTGGAACCAGTAAAATCGTAGACGATGTTGATGTATTTATATATCTTGAACGTAATTCTTTGAAGTCAACCGATGAAACAGTTTATCAAAAAGATATAATTCCATTGTTGATTAATGTCAAAAAAAACAGGAGGGCACCCTTAGACCCAAGAAACCATAAATATAATTTAGAGTGGGGAAATAGACCCAGGTGGATAGGCAAGGATGATGATGTACTAATATGGAGAGGGATGGAACATGAGAAGAAACTCGAACTAATAATTGATTACAGAAAGACCAAGACAGCAAAGGAAATCGGCAAGATATTCAATGTGTCACATAAAACCATCGAAAAGTTTGTCTTTGAGAATAGGGATAGAATACCTACACTCCAACCCGGAAAGCGTAGGAATAAAAAGTAATGCTAACAAGTTCCTGGCACATATTATAATTATCTCGGACATAATATAGATGTTGATATATTTGTATTGTCCGAGTTAATATCCAGCACTAGTTGAAGGTGCATCATCATTTTCATAAAGCTATTATTGTAATGCTAATATTTATATTTATGAGTTATAGATAAATATTAATAGTAAAATA
>JAAYNX010000076.1 GCA_012520615.1 Clostridiaceae bacterium
TCTTTTTTCCAATAATAAACTGATGTCATCATATATGGTTTGGCTATTTGCATAAAATGTGGTATTTTAAGTACAGCAATTACATTTAATACTTACTGCTTAGGAAAATTTAAAGTATACAATTGGAGGTATTAGATTTGAAAAGAGCGTTATTGTATTGCATTTTTATTTTTTTACTATTTTCGCTAACGGTTGGGTGTACTAGGGTTTGGGACGACAGTCTGAGCGAAGACTTAGTTGATGCGAAGGTTGAAAAAACAATAGAGCCAAAAGGTGATGATAGAAAGAAAGACGAAAAACATGAACCTGTGGAGGTCCCAAAAGAGGATGAGGAGATTCCGGCTTTCGAAGCTCAAGATTATTACGATGCGTATGTTGACATGATAAATAAGTACAAAGACAATTCAAAACAGCCGCTTCAAGCAGCAAAACTTGCTGAGTTTAATGGAGATAAAATTCCTGAACTACTTCTTTTGTACAATTACGGTGGCATATTAAATGAAGAAATATACACTTATGGGATAGAAGGACTTACTTTATTATACCAATGCGAGACACTGAACAATGGAAGCAATGCTACCGCTGGTACCAAGTATAGTCTTATACGTAATAACAAAGACAAACGAGATTATCTTGTGATAAACGCTTCTTATTTCGGACAAGGGAATGGAACGACTTATGAATCTATTATGGAATTTACAGACGATCATTTTGTACCATACATAAGCAAGAGTGAGAACTATGGTCAGGATGGCAGTTATGAGACCTACCATGTCGGACAAGATGAAGTAGAGGAAGAATTTTATTATATCAAGCGCAACGAGTTTTCTGAGCCGAAGCCAATATATGAGTTTTTAAATTTTGATGGAGTCGGGCTTGACTATACTTATGGAGGTGATTATATCGACTATCTCAGTAATAGTGAAATGCGTCCAAATCCATTGCATCCCTCCAGCCCTCCTTTTGAGGTTAGGGGGTCATACTAATAAACGGTATCATTTTATATGAGAAAATCTTTTAAATGTATTAGCTTATAAAGAGCAGACAGCATTTAATGTTTTCAGTGGGAGTATAATCTCTCAATGAAAACATTGATTTGCGTGTAATTCAATTACGAGAAATATCATAGTCAAAAAATTACGTATAAATTAAAATATGAATAGCGGATGCTTACTTACACAACTGGTCCCAATGCTCGTAGGCTTCTTTTAATTCTATGATTGCCGTTAATCTGTCTTTTTCAAGAATTGCGCCTTGTAAACGTGCCATGGCAACACTGAAATTATTTATCTCATTTCTTTCTGCGCTAAACTGCACCCTGAAAACAATTTTCTTCCATACTAAAGTTAGCTCCTCTGTTTTTTTACCTGCATCTTCCCATTGCTCATTTTGGATATCATTTATGAGCGCATCAATTAATTCGGGAATGTTGTCATCCTTTCCTAATGGCTGTTTTAAGTAGTTTCCGCTAAGCATAACTGCCAAAAAAAGAATTATTGTGGCTATGGGTATTGCGTACACCAAGAATTTCCTCATTAATTGCCTCCTAAAAAGGTCCTTTATAGTCGCCTATATCAGTTACCTTAGTAATGCGATCATCATATTTATCAATATAAATGCTGCCTTCGGGATTTAATGTCACTAAAAAAACTTCAGATATGCTGTTTATGCCATGTGACTTTAATTCGCCCATAAGCCAGTCCTTGTCCTTGTTAAGCTGCCTTAAGTTTTCTTCTATTAATATGCCGTCATAAATTAATTCAGTGCTTATACCAGAATTTTTTACCGGAATATTCATATCCTTTGGTGTCAGTGGCAAATGTTCTGCCTTTTTTAGTATAGAAAGCTGGCCATTAGACTCTATTATGGCAAAATCGACCTCATTAGGATCAAATACACCCTGATTTCTCAAAAGTTCAAGAATATCTGAAATTCTGTATTTAGCTTTCTTTAATGTTTCCTCCATTATTTTACCGTTCATAATTACAATAACAGGCTCTCCCTCAAGAACCTTTGCAACATATCTCCATTTAAGAGTAACAATCTCCATTAAATAGCCCAGGGCAGCCCAAGTTATCAGCCCTACCCAATGAGGCCAAGCACTACTTGATAAATCTGTGGTTAGCGAAGCGGCAATAGAACCTATGGTGATGCCCAATACATAATCAAAGAAAGTGAGCTGACTAATCTGCTCCTTTCCTATTATTCTTGTAAAAATTAAAAGAGAAAAAAAACCGATAATTGACCTGACTAAAACAACAAGACCTTCATTCAAACTGGATTTCACTTCCTATTAAATAATGATGTCTGTATTATTGTCCACCAAGATTGAATCTTTATGCTATTACATTATCATTAAACCGCAAGGCGATTATTTTATTATTGTTTTTCATATAAACCGAATTATCGGTGAAATTTATAAAGACATAGTTAAATTGCTGAATATAGCTTAATATTTACTAAACACAAAAAATCTTTTTCTATTTTAAATGAACCTCCAGTAAAATTTACCAGTCTATTAGAGTAGAAAGATAAAAGGAGGAATATCATGAAAAGGAGAAAAATAGCTTCATTAGCACCTTTGATTCTACTTATTTTTTCATTTTTACTCACTTCATGCGGTCAGTCAGCGAAAATTGCAACGGAACAAACGTCATCTCAGCCTAGCAACTCTAATAATTATGTTGTTGATATGCAGTATGCAGAAGGGTTAGACGGAATATCCTTTCCGGAGACAGATGATTTTAACACAGAAGAATACAATAAAATTAAGGAAAGAGGTTTTGTAGCGGCATCTAAAGAGCCATTATCAACCTTTTCCATTGATGTAGACACAGCTTCATATGCGAATGTAAGGCGATATTTGCAAGATGGGCAGCAGGTTCCTCAGGATGCAGTTCGTATCGAAGAAATGATAAACTATTTCAAATACGATTATCCAAAGCCTGAAGGGGAAACACCATTCTCTGTGCATACCGAGATTTCAGCCTGTCCGTGGAATGAAGAAAGTAAATTACTTCTAATAGGTCTTCAAGGAAAAGAAATTGATGTATCAGAAATGCCGCCAAACAATCTTGTTTTCCTTATTGATGTTTCAGGGTCTATGTATGATTACAACAAACTTCCGTTGGTAAAACAAGCCTTGATTATGTTGGTGGAAAACTTACGGCCACAAGATAAAATATCGATAGTTACTTATGCGGGAGATGATTCTGTCGTATTAGAAGGAGTCTCAGGAGAGCAAAAGCTTAAAATCACAGAAGCAATAGAATATTTGGAGGCAGGTGGCTCAACAGCCGGCGCAAAAGGCATTGAAACAGCTTACAAAATAGCAAAGAAAAACTTTATCAAGGAAGGCAACAACCGAGTTCTCCTCACAACAGACGGTGATTTCAATGTGGGTGTATCAAGCGAAGGTGAGCTTACCAGATTAATCGAGAAAAAACGTGAAGAGGGCGTTTATCTATCTGTTTTGGGCTTCGGGCAAGGGAATATTAAGGACAACAAAATGGAGGCACTTGCCGATAATGGCAATGGAATTTACGCATATATAGATACGGTTTTGGAAGCTAAAAAAGTTCTTGTGGAAGAAATGGGCGGCACTCTTTTAACCATTGCCAAGGATATTAAGCTTCAGGTTGAATTTAACCCTGAAAAGGTCAAGGAATACCGCTTGGTTGGTTATGAAAACAGGATGCTTAATAATGAAGATTTCGAAGACGATACTAAGGATGCCGGTGAAATGGGAGCCGGTCACAGAGTAACAGCCCTTTATGAGATTATACCGATGTCTGAAGGCGATACAATTGAAGGCAATGACCTAAAATATCAGACTTCTGTGACAAAGGGAAGCAAAGAATGGCTTACGGTGCAAATCAGGTATAAAAATCCTGAGGAAGATACAAGCAAACTGCTCTCACATCCTGTTGATGAAAGCTTTATAAAGAATGTAATGTCTGATGATTTTGCTTTTGCATCGGCCGTAGCCGAGTTTGGGCTTCTATTAAGGGATTCTCAATATAAAGGAAACAGCAGCTTTGAAAACGTGTTTGGAAGAATTGTGAATATTCCAGGTTTAAAAGATGATCCATATAAGGCGGAATTTTTGGATATGGTCAGAGGTTTGATGAATGATGACCAATAATCCTCTATAACATGGAAAGCCAGATACCGTTATTAAAATTTTAGCAGGCTTTTTCTAATATCATATTAACAACAAACATATCTCAAATTGTCCAAGATGTCGCAGTTTTGTTGTAATATAAGACTTTTTAATACGATATAATCCAAGAAATATTTAGGAAAGAACGGTGAGGAGACTCTTCGTTCTTTTTTAACTTATTTCTTTCTATTTGATTCATACAGAATAAAAAGAATAAACCAGTTTTTGATTCTGGTTTATTCTACGTGAAGGGTAAAATATGGAGGTTATTTGTACACACAAAGGTAGTACTCGCTAGAAATATTTTTTCTTGCCCATAGTCTCTTGAACTATTCTCAGGGTTTCACCAAA
>JAAYNX010000187.1 GCA_012520615.1 Clostridiaceae bacterium
ATTTAATCTTATCAGTATAATTGGCATCTTTCCCGTTAAGCCGCAACATAATTATCCCTTTTGGAGATGTAAGGTCAAAGTCAATAAAATTAAACAGGTCTATGAACAAATAATCGGTCTTTTTGGGTGGTAAGTTAACAGATTTCTCATTTACAATAACAGTTATCCCGTCTCTTTCTGCGAGTTTTTGTTCTACTTCATGCAGGATATCCTGGATGTTGTCAGGTTTTGGGGGGGCTTCTTCATTTTGGGGTTCTTCACTGCTTTCAGTATCATTTGTTTCACTCTCACCATCAGGCACACCGGCAGATATGCTCTGATATTTCCTTGGTACAGCAAAAATCTGATCTCCGGAATTTAATACTATATCCATACCTGCAGATTCACCATTTACGGTAAACTCCACAACAAGCGGATCCAATTCAAAGAGTTTTGCTATGTCTTCAAGAGTATAATCAAAGATAATATCCACCCTGTCGCCATGTTGAACAGAAATATCCAAAGTCGACTGTTTATCATTAATAAACACTTTTGGTTTTATAGTATCAGTCTGGCTATTAAATTTGATATATATAGGCTCATATTCTTCTGCTAAATCCTTTGCAAAAATTGCACCGTCTTTACCATTTTCAGCCGGTATGACAGTAAGCTTGTCCCCCGGCTCTATTGTATTATTAAGGCCTGATGCTTTGCCATTCAAAGATATTTCGGCAGGATTGCCCATACTTCCGCGTATAGTTCTGTCTTTATTATTAAGCTTAAATTTTAGACTTTTACCTGATCTGCAAATAAGCTGATCCGGATTAAATCCTGCCAATATAAGGGCGTCGGATACAAGCATTTTTCTTACATTGTACATACGAACCTTTTTGTCATTTACAGTAACATAATAAAAGTCCTGTCCCTTTGTCATGGCTGTTGCAATTAATATCCCCAAAGGTGTGATCGAATCAGGCCCATTCAGTATTGACTCATCGGTATCAATATTCTTTGCTATTTTGCGGTTTCTGACAGCAACTCTGTCTTTTGGTAACCCTAAAGCATTGGATATTGCCTCACATAAACCGCTGGACTGGCTTCCCCCACCAACTAAGAAAACAGCATTTGGAGCTTTTCCCCCATTGAGCTCGAGAATTTTTTCAGCAATAGTTCTAGCAAGATTATCAATTACCTGCCTTGTAACATTGAAAATCTCATCTGCTTTGACTCTTATTTCATTATCAAGTATATCAGTAAAAACTATTTCCTCTTCTTTACCCGAAAGAGAAACTTTTATTTCTTCTGCGGTTTCAAAATCCACGAGATAGTTTTGGGCAATAGATTCGGTAACTTCATCCCCTGCAATTGGAACCATAGCATAAGCAATAATTGTGCCTGATTTTGTTATAGCGATATCAGATGTTCCCGCTCCGACATCAACCAATGCTAAGTTAAGAAGACGCAGATCCTTGGGGATAGCCAAATTAAGTGCTGCGATAGGCTCTAGAGTAATAAAATTTACTTCCAGGTTAATCCTGTCCATAACAGTGTAAAGACTGTCTACTACAGTTTGAGGAAGAAAAGTTGCTAAAACCTCTACACCGGCTTTATGGCCTTTATGCCCTGTCAAAGTTGAAATAACATAATTATTTAAATAATATGTAACCACACTATATCCAACGCAATAATACTGATCTTTTTCAGAAGAAGGGAAGCTTTTCTCTATCTCTGATTGTGCCTTCTGGATACCCTCCATCTCAAGAGCGCTGACAAATTGTTGATCTATTTCTTTTCCCTCTTCAATATTGCGTTCCACCTTAATTTGACAGGTTTTTAAAACTCGGCCCGCTGCAGCAATGGATACTCTGGTAAGCTTATGTCCGACTTTTTTTTCCAGTGCATTCTTTACTTTGGCAGCTCCTTGAGAGACCTTAGCGATATCGTGAATCTGGCCGTCAAGCATTGCACGGCTTTCGTGAACTATCATCTCTGCTGCCTGCACAAAAAAGCGTTCATCCTTTTGAACACCAACCACACCTATAATGGTACGGGTACCGATATCCAAAGCAAAAATAACATCATCAGGCATTGGGCTTGACGAAATATCTTTATCCACTTGCATTTATAGCCCCCATTTTTCATTACTACTATTTTATATTTTTATTTGCATATGCGCAATATGGCATAATGCTACAAATTTCACATTTAGGTCTTCTGGCCTGACAAATTGCGCGTCCATGGTATACGAGATAGTGAGAAAAGTTCGCCCATTCACTTCTTGGTAGAAGCTTCATAAGGTCGCGTTCTATAATATCAGGGTTTTTTGACTTTGTCAGCCCGATACGATTTGCTAGTCTTGTACAATGGGTATCTACAATAACACCGGGTTTTGAGAAAACAGTAGATAATATCACATTGGCAGTCTTTCTTCCTACACCGGGCAAGCTTAATAAAGCTTCCATATTATCCGGTACTTTTCCTCCATAATCACGTAAAAGTTTTATACAACATTCTTTTATATTCTTGGCTTTATTTCGGAAAAAACCCGTCGATTTAATATCCTGTTCTAGCTCTGATATATCAGCACCAGCATAATCCTCGGCATTCCGATATTTTGTGAAAAGTTCCTTTGTTACAATATTAACCCTTGCATCTGTACATTGTGCCGCCAGCTGCGTTGCTATAAGTAATTCTAAAGGAGTTTTGTAATCCAGTGTGCATGTTGCGTCAGGATATAAGGATTTTAATTCTCTTAATATAATTTCGGCCTTTTCTTTTTTTCTCAAGTCAGGTCCTTCTTTCTTTCTTCCTTTTATAATTCATTAACTTTGCTTCGCGGTATAAAGAAAAATAGTCTCCCGCAGAAATTTCCCATGAATACTCTTTAATCATAGCTCTTTTTACAAGCTGTGACCATACATCCCGGTTATTATATTGGTTAATTGCCATCTTAATAGCCCTAATAAAAGAGTCTTTTGAATATGCACTAAAAGCAAAGCCTGTTCCCGAGCCTTTATTAGTGCCTTCATCAATAACTGTATCGGCTAATCCTCCGGTTTTATGAACCACCGGAACAGCACCATATCTCATTGCAATTAATTGGCTCAAGCCGCATGGCTCATATCGCGACGGCATAAGAAAAATATCGCTTCCTGCATAGATTTTTCTGGCCTTTTCTTCATTGAATTCAAGATTGATGGATACCAATCCGGAGTATTTTTCGGTCAATTCAGCAAACATTTTCTCGTAATACTTCTCTCCGCTTCCTAAAAGAATCAATTGGTTATTATTTTTCAAGATATACTCGAATGCAGGTTCCATCAAATCAAGGCCTTTATTTGGCACCAGCCTGCTGATAACAGAAAATAGAGGAACATCGTTATTATTAAGCCCCAGTTCTTTTTGTAGCTCCTTCTTGTTTTTCCTCTTACCATCAATATCATCTTTATTATAATTGAAGTATATATTTTTATCTGTTTGGGGGTTCCAGTTGTTTTGATTGATTCCGTTTAACACACCTCTAACAGCCGTCTCTCGATTTTTGAGCACACCCTCCAGGCCAAAGCCAAATTTTGAGGTAAGCATTTCCTTAGCTGATGTTAAACTCACGGCATTTATGATATCAGCATAATTTATTCCCACTTTCATAGGATTAAAGCAGCCGTAGTATTCTACCTTGTCAACCTTGAACACTACATCCTTTACGCCAAACAAATTAAATACACTGCGG
>JAAYNX010000038.1 GCA_012520615.1 Clostridiaceae bacterium
TATTAATTTATTAGGAGGTAGAAACATGGAGATTATGTATAAAACCACTGCTGTTTCAACTAGAGGAAGAAGCGGAAAAGTAGAAGTGAAAAATAGTTCATTGGAATTCGAAATGGCAGCACCAGTCGAGATGGGTGGAGCACAAGATGCACAAAATAGCAAAGTTAACCCCGAACAATTATTTGCAGCTGGGTATGCCGCTTGCTTTGGCAGTGCTCTGCAACATGTAATTAGAGAAAAGAAACTGCCTATTCCAACCCCAAGCGTAGAAGCTACTGTCGGCATCGGCAAAAACGAAGCCGGAGGATTCCAACTGGAGGTTGAAATTGTAGCACTAATTACCGGGCTAGATCAGGCTGCTGCCGATGCTGTTATAAATGAAGCCCATTATGTTTGTCCATATTCTAATGCAACTAGGGGAAACATAGACGTTAGTGTTACGGCAAAAATAATCTAGTATGAAAGAATAAGAATTGACATAATTTTTTTGGAAAACATTTATGCAAGGAGCTTCTTGTTATGAAAAAAGCAGATATTGGTCTTATCGGATTGGCGGTTATGGGCGAGAACTTGGTTATGAACATGGAAAGCAAGGGCTTCACAGTTGCCGTTTTTAACCGCAGTACAGACAAAGTGACGAAGTTTATCGAAGGCCGAGCAAAAGGAAAGAACATTATAGGCACTTATTCGATCAAAGAATTTACCGCCAGTTTAATGTCTCCAAAAAAAATTATGATGATGGTAAAAGCCGGCCAGCCTGTTGATGACTTTATCGAACTGATTATTCCTTACCTTGATAAGGGTGATATTATAATTGATGGCGGAAACTCACATTTTTCTGACACCATCAGACGCGCGAAATATGTAGAGAGCAAGGGTTTACTGTATATCGGAGCCGGAGTATCAGGCGGTGAAGAGGGAGCCTTTAAAGGACCGAGCATTATGCCCGGGGGCTCATTTGAAGCATGGCAGCATGTTAAAC
Organism: Clostridiaceae bacterium; assembly: GCA_012520615.1. Taxonomy (GTDB): domain Bacteria; phylum Bacillota; class Clostridia; order DSM-8532; family DSM-8532; genus DTU059. The sequence continues at coordinate 983 of JAAYNX010000038.1, forward strand.
CGATATTTCAAAGAATATCAGCTAAGGTAGAAGACGGAACTCCTTGCTGTGACTGGGTAGGCAGTGACGGTGCAGGTCATTTTGTAAAGATGGTTCATAATGGAATCGAATATGGTGACATGCAGCTGATTTGTGAAGCATATCAGCTTATGAAGGATTATTTAGGCATGTCGGCTCAAGAAATGCATGAAGCTTTCAAAGACTGGAATGAAGGGGTGCTCGATAGCTATCTTATCGAAATTACCCGGGATATTCTCGCATATAAAGATACTGATGGGGAGCCGATTGTAGATAAAATTCTTGATACTGCAGGCCAAAAAGGCACCGGAAAATGGACCTCTATTTCTTCACTGGATGAAGGAATACCTCTAACATTGATAAGTGAAGCTGTTTATTCTAGGTACTTGTCTGCAATCAAACAAGAGAGAGTTGCAGCATCAAAAGTACTAATCGGGCCAAAACCTGTATTTAAAGGCGATAGAAAAGACTTTGTTGATGCAATCAAAGATGCTTTGTACGCTTCTAAGATAGTATCATATGCACAGGGTTATACTCTGCTTCAGGCAGCTGCCAGAACTTATGGCTGGGACTTAAAATATGGCGAAATTGCTCTGATGTGGCGTGGCGGATGCATTATTAGATCAGTATTTCTAAGAAATATAAAAGAAGCCTTTGATAAAAACCCTGCTTTGCCTAATCTTTTATTAGATCCCTTCTTTAAAGACAAGGTAGAAAAGGCACAGGCAAACTGGAGAAAGGTTGTGGCTGAGGCAATTATAAGTGGAATTCCGGTTCCTGCTTTTGCTTCGGCATTGAGCTATTACGATGGTTATAGATGTGAAAGACTTCCGGCTAATTTATTACAAGCACAGCGGGATTATTTTGGTGCCCACACTTACGAAAGAGTGGATAGACCTCGCGGTGAGTTCTTCCACACTAATTGGTTGAGCCTGGAAGACGATGGATGAGCTAAAGGGGTACTAACTTTGGTTCACTAAATTCGACAAAGTAATACAGAAGAAATCAAAATTTAATATAAGAAGTGAAAGAGGGTGAGTAGGGAAATATTCACCCTCTTTTTAATTTTATTGACAACCTTCAAATCCTTATTATAAGATGTTTTGCAATTTCCTTATAAAAAAAGAAGTTTTGGGATAATACATATTTGCTGTTATAATTATATAATAATTGATAATACTGTTTGAGTTAATATATATTTTTTCCGATAATATATTAGGAACTATTCCAAGCGTATATGTTAGCTGGATTTTAGGAGGATCAATGATTAAAAGATGTAGTATCAAAGCTAAGTTTTTTATTATGATTCTGGTTATTATAGCTCCCTTTGTGCTTTCTAGAATTTTATATGCGTGTGTTAGTTTTCATAGTCTTGATATTATGCGGATTTATCAATCAGATAGTTTAATTTTAAGAGCATATCATCGCCGTCTTACTATAGAACTTGTCGTAGTTGGATTTATTACTCTGCTAACGTTAGCTTTAGCATATGCTTTAGGAAATTGTTTTTTAAAACCTATATTAGACTTGCAGAAGGCGGCAAAGAACATGATTGAAGGGGAGTACTCTGACAGAATAGTTATTTATAATGATGACGAAATCGGCTTGATGGCTGAAGCCTTTAACAAAATGGCTGATACTATTGAAACCCATAATAGAATACATAAGAATTTCTTTACTCATATATTCCATGAGTCAAAAACACCTCTGAATGTAATCTTTTCTTCAGTCCAACTTATTGATAGTTATAAGGATAATCTGAATTATGAGCAGTATAAGGGAAAAGTATCAAAACAAATGTGCATTATCCGCCAAAATTGTTTCAGGATCATGCGCTTGACTAATAATCTCATCGATATTAATCGCCATGATAACGGTTTTCTGAGAACAAAGCTAGATAATTATGATATTGTAAAGCTAATAAGGGATGTAACCCTTTCAGTAAAAAAATATACAGAATCAAGAGGTATTAATTTAGAATTCGAATCTTCTTTAAATTCCAAAATAACGGCTTGCGACCCTGATATGATAGAAAGAATCATCTTAAATCTTATTTCAAATGCAATTAAATTTACCGACAAAGACGGATTAATTAATGTCAAATTGGCTGAAAAAAATAATAATATTATACTTTCGGTTTCCGATACAGGCATGGGAATCCCAGAAAAAAACCTGAATCAAATATTTGAGTTATTTAAGCAGGTTGACGGGTATACTTCGCGCAATAAAGAAGGAAGCGGAATAGGTCTATATCTAGTCAAAGCCTTTGTGGAAGCCCATAACGGAACAATTCAGGCTTCGAGTGTAGAATCTGTAGGCACAACTTTCGAGATTACAATACCAATACGGGTATTGGATAAAGAAACATGTTCGACTTCAAATAAATTATCTGGGAAATGTGAGTTGCCATCAAAATCAGAAAAACTAGTAAGCAGAATAAATATTGAATTCTCTGATATATATTCTTGCTGTGATGTTGTCAATCATAATAATATTTTGTAAGTGGTATAAAAAATTGATTCCAGGTAATATATCTGGTATAATACTTCTAAAATTATTAAAACTCAAACCTTTAATTTGTGGAAAATGCACAAATACATCATAAAGGTTTGTGCAGTTTAACCGAAGAGGGGGAATTGATATGAAAGACTATAGTTGTGAAAATATCCGCAACGTATGTCTGCTAGGTCATGGCAATGCGGGAAAGACAACGCTTGTCGAGGCAATGCTGAATATTACTGGAGCAACGGATCGTTTCGGTAGCGTTGTCGATGGAAATACCGTTATGGACTATGATCCTGAAGAAATTAAAAGAAAATTCTCAATTTCAACAGCTCTTGCACCCGTTGAATGGAAGGACATAAAAATCAACATTATTGATACTCCCGGATATTTTGACTTTGTGGGAGAAATGCTCGAAGGCCTTAGTGTGGCAGATGGTGCGGCTATACTAGTCGGAGCAAAGGACGGACTCCAGGTAGGTACGGAAAAGGCCTGGAAAGCTGTTAATGATAAAAAAATTCCCAGAATGTTTGTAATAAGCAAGCTGGACGAAGAACATGCAGATTTCTCAAAAGTATTTAACGATTTAAAGGATAAATTCGGAAACTCAGTCGTTGTAATTCAATTTCCAATTATTGAGGATGGCAAGGTTAAGGGAATTGTTGATGTTCCCCATATGAAAGCTATTTATTTTAATGGAAAGGAAAGAACCGAAGGTGAAGTTCCCGCAAATTTAATGAGTGAAGCCGAAAGCTATAAAGAAGGCATAGCCGAAGCAGTGGCAGAAACTGATGAAGATCTCATGGAAAAATATTTTTCCGGGGAACCTTTCACTGAAGATGAGATAAAAAAAGGTATTAGGAGCGGTGCTAAATCAGGAGACATTACCCCTGTTCTTTGTGTATCTTCTATACAAAAAGCAGGAGTAGTTCTTTTCCTGGATGCGATTACAAAATACATGCCGGCACACTGCGAGCATGAAACATATAAAGGGTTAAATGCTTCTACTAAAGAGCCGGTTGATATTAAAGTCGGAGAAAAAGAACCGTTAGTAGCCCATGTATTTAAGACCATCGCCGACCCGTTTGTAGGCAAAATATCACTAATGAAGGTTGTTTCGGGAACCCTTACACCCGACACTGTTGTATATAATGTAAATAAGGAAAAAACAGAAAAGATCGGTAACCTTTTTGCTATGAAGGGCAAGCAGCAGATTAGTATTAAAAAACTTGTAACCGGAGACATCGGTGCAGTTGCTAAGCTTTCATCAACAGATACTAATGATACTCTGGCGACCAAGGAAAAGCCTGTATTGGTTGAACCTATTACATTCCCCGAACCAATGCTAGGTATGGCAATTGTCCCTAAGGCAAAAGGAGACGAAGATAAAATCGGAGCAGGGTTAAGCAGGCTTTTAGAAGAAGATCCAACTTTCAAAATGATGCTTAACACCGAGACTAAGCAGACTCTTGTTTATGGTGTAGGTGACCAACACCTTGACATTATAACAAGTAAACTGAAGAATAAATTTAAGGTAGATGTGGATCTAATTAATCCAATTATCCCTTATAGAGAAACAATCAAAAAGAAGGTTAAGGTTGAAGGCAAGCACAAGAAACAAAGCGGCGGCCATGGACAATTCGGTGATGTTTGGATTGAATTTGAGCCAGGTCCCACAGAAGACCTTGTATTCGAAGAAAAGATATTTGGCGGAGCTGTTCCGAAGCAGTATTTCCCTGCTGTTGAAAAGGGTTTGAGAGAGAGTATGCAAAAGGGTGTACTGGCAGGCTATCCGGTTGTGAATCTGAAAGCTACACTAGTTGATGGTAAATACCACGATGTAGACTCCTCGGAGATGGCCTTTAAGATTGCTGCAAGCCTTGCATACAAGGAAGGTGTAAAACAGGCAAACCCGGTTATCTTAGAGCCCATTTGCCGCGTTGAAGTATATATCCCTGATGATTATATGGGTGACATAATAGGAGATCTTAACAAACGCCGCGGACGTGTTCTTGGCATGAATCCTTATGAGCAAGGAATTCAACAGGTTGTTGCCGAGGTACCTCAGGCTGAGTTGTTCCGATATGCTACCGATCTTCGCTCAATGACTCAGGGAAGAGGCTCCTTTAACATGAAGTTTGAGCGCTATGAGGAAGCTCCTCCAATGGTTGCTGAAAAGGTTATTGCAGAAGCTGCCCGTAATAACGCAGAAGAGTAAAATAGTATTATATAAGCATAATATATCTATGTGGCACCCTGTCGATTGACAGGGTGCTTTTTAAGTTTTGTTGCACAAGTTTAAAAAATAGTTTATAATAGTCAGAGAAAGTCAGAATCGTTGAGGTGATATTATGGCAAGACTAAGCGATATTATAGAAAACTTTTTGAAAGGATTAATAATAGAGGAAGAAGGAGCTGTAGAAATACAGAGAAATGAGCTTGCAAGCAAGTTCAATTGTGTGCCTTCGCAGATTAATTATGTAATCTCTACACGTTTTACCGCAGAGAAGGGTTATTACGTTGAAAGCCGCCGGGGCGGAGGAGGGTATATAAGTATCAAAAGGCTGAATCTTGATTCGGCAGGAGATTATTTAATGCATATAATAACCTCAATAGGTGATAGAATTACACAGTTCACTTCGGAGGTATTTATCAACAACTTTGTTGATTATAATATTATAGAAGTTCGTGAAGCTATGATAATGAAAGCAGCCACATCAGACAAAGTACTGGCTGATGTTCCCACAGAAAAGCGGGATGATGTGAGAGCGGCAATTCTGAAAAATATGCTCATGAGCTTGACTGTGCTTTAACGGAGGCGATATGTATGTCACTTTGTCAGATTTGCATGCAAAGGCAGGCAACCGTACACTTTACGAGAATTATTAATGGTGTAAAAACAAAAATGTCCGTATGCAGCAAATGTGCGGGCGCCGACGGGATAAAAATTGACCTTAATTCTCTGATTTCAGGTCTTTTGAGTATACAAAATCAAGAAATAGAAGATGAAGGAAGAGCACTGCAGTGCGATAGATGCGGATTAACCATAGAGGAATTTAACAACACCGGCAAGATGGGCTGTACCAAATGCTACGAGACATTTTCCGAGCCTGCACATCGTCTGTTAAATAGGATACACGGTAACACCCGCCATCGTGGAAAGGTTCCCCACAAACTTGCATCTAAGCAATTGGCCGATGTTCAGATTGATGAGCTAAGGCGGGAACTTTCGGAATGTATAAAAAATGAGGCTTATGAACGTGCTGCTGAAATACGTGACCGCATTAAAGAGCTTACTGGTCAATTAGGAGGTCATGTGGAATGAGTAAATGGTATATAGATGCAGGACCGGATTCTGATATTGTTATGTCAAGCAGAGTTCGGCTCGCAAGAAATTTTGAGGCATATCCTTTTCCACAAAGGAGTTCGATAGAGGTTCAGAAAAGCATAATAAACGAGACCTGTAATGCTTTGTTTAAAGGGCGTCCAGAGTTTAGAGACAGTCTCTTTTTGTTTCGCTTTAAAGACTTACAGCCAATTCAGCGACAAATTTTAGTAGAAAAACATCTGGTCAGTAAAGAACTTGCAGAGAGCAGTCTTGAAACAGGGGCGATTATCAGCGAAGATGAGCAAATAAGCATAATGATTAACGAAGAAGACCATTTAAGAATTCAATGTCTGGCAGCGGGAATGCAGCTTGATAAGGCTTTTGAATTATGTAATTCTATAGATGACACTATCTCGGAAAAGATCGACTATGCATTTAATGATAAAATAGGGTATCTGACTAGCTGCCCAACCAATGTGGGAACAGCCATCAGAGTGTCTATAATGTTACATCTTCCGGCATTAACAATGACAGGTTATATACGTGCGTTTCTGGAATCCTGCGGTAAGCTGGGGCTGGCTGTAAGAGGGCTTTACGGCGAGAATACCGAGGCACATGGCAGCATGTACCAGCTTTCTAATCAGATTACCTTGGGAAAAAGTGAGAAAGATATCGTAGAAAGTATAAAAAGCATCGGATATCAGATTATCGAACAGGAAAGATTGCTGAGGCAGGAATTGTTAAAGAAGAATAAGAAAAAATTTGAGGACCGTATTATGCGTTCTTACGGAATACTTAAGTTTTCAAGGATTCTGACCTCTGAGGAAGCTTTAAAGAGGCTTTCTGATATACGTTTAGGTATAAATCTTGGCATTATAAAGGATTTATCAGAAATGGATGTTAATGAAATGATACTAAAAATACAGCCGGGAAGTTTGCAGGAATATGCAGGGAGGCTGTTGAAATCAGATGATAGAGATAGCATCAGGGCTGATTACGTCAGAAATAAAATGAATAGAAAATAAGCGAAAGCTATTTTGAGGTGAAAAGTATGATATACGGAAAGTTTACAAAAAAAGCAGAAGCAGCATTAATTTTAGCAAAAGAATGTGCCGTAGCTTTCGGTCATTCCTATATTGGGACAGAACATATTTTGTGGGGGCTTGCCAAGGAGGGAACTGCTATTGCGGCCAGTGTTCTATCTTCTAATGGAATAAATGAGGAACGTGTCAAAGAAAAGATTTTGGAGCTTATTGGTGGTGGAGATGGTACTACTTCTACTTTGACATATACCCCAAGAACTAAACGTGTTCTAGAACTTAGTTATGCTGAAGCAAGGCGTATGGGACAAAATTTTATCGGAACAGAACATTTACTGATTGCTATTTTGCGTGAGGGTGAAAGTGTTGCTGTAAGAATTCTAACTGATTTGGGCGGAGATATTAGAAAACTGTATGAGAGTATTTTATCCATGTTGAGCGAGGATACTCCCTTGGCAGCTTCTCAGTCTAAACCACAGGCAACTGATTTAGAGACTCCTACCCTAGATCAGTTTGGCCGGGACTTAACCGCTATGGTTCGTGAAGGCAAAATTGATCCTGTGATTGGGCGAGACAAAGAAATTGAGCGAGTAATTCAAATTTTAAGCAGAAGAACTAAAAACAATCCTTGCCTGATTGGTGAGCCTGGAGTGGGTAAAACAGCTATTAGTGAAGGCCTTGCACATAAAATTATTGATGGGAATGTGCCTGAAACCCTGAAGGATAAACGTGTTGTTACTCTGGATCTGTCTTCTATGGTTGCCGGTGCAAAATATAGAGGAGAATTTGAGGACAGGCTGAAAAAGTCCATAGAAGAGATAAGAAACGTCGGAAATGTGGTGCTTTTCATTGATGAATTGCACACCATAGTAGGGGCAGGTGCAGCAGAAGGAGCAATTGATGCAGCTAACATTCTAAAACCACTTCTGGCTAGAGGTGAAATTCAGATAATCGGTGCAACAACCCTTGACGAATACCGTAAGCATATTGAAAAGGATGCTGCTCTAGAGCGCCGATTCCAGCCTATTACCGTTGATGAGCCGACTCAGGAGGAAGCCATAGAAATTTTGATGGGTATCAGGGATAAATATGAAGCACATCACAAGGTTGAAATAACTGATAAGGCCATAGAAGCGGCAGTAAAATTATCTTCCAGATATATAAACGACAGGTATTTGCCGGATAAAGCTATTGATCTTATAGATGAGGCGTCCAGTAAAGTACGATTGATGAGCTTTACCGCACCGCCGGATTTACAGGACTTGGAACGAAAAATTGAAGACTTGCACAAAATGAAGGAAGATGCCATTGTAAGTCAGGAATTTGAAAAAGCGGCATCACTGCGTGATGAGGAAAACAAGCTGAAGGAAGAACTGGCAGCTAAAAAAGATGCTTGGCAGATGGAAAACTCGAAAAACACTCAAATTGTAACCGAGGAAGAGATTGCCGGGATTATTGGTTCATGGACAGGTATACCTGTGAGCCGGCTTGCCCAAGAAGAAACTGAGCGTCTTAAAAATATGGAATCGGTTCTTCATAATAGGGTTATTGGTCAAGAGGACGCTGTAAGTGCGGTTTCACGAGCAATAAGAAGAGGCAGAGTAGGATTGAAAGATCCTAAACGTCCTGTAGGCTCATTCATTTTTTCTGGACCAACCGGCGTGGGAAAAACTGAACTTTCAAAGGCCCTTGCAGAAGCGCTCTTTGGCGATGAAAGCCTGATGATTCGTATTGATATGTCCGAATATATGGAAAAGCATAGTGTATCCAGACTTGTAGGTTCACCTCCCGGATATGTAGGCTATGATGAGGGAGGCCAGTTAACCGAAAAGGTTAGAAGAAAACCATATTCGGTAATTCTCTTTGACGAGATTGAAAAGGCGCATCCCGATGTGTTTAATATGCTTCTTCAGATTCTAGATGATGGAAGATTGACTGATTCCACAGGAAGGGCCGTAGACTTTAGAAATACCGTAATCATTATGACTTCCAATGTGGGAGCTCGTGATATTGTTGAACCTAAACGGCTTGGCTTCGGATCAATGGAGGAGAACTCCAAACGTGATTACGAAGACATGAAAAAGAATGTAATGACTGAGCTTAAAAAAACCTTCCGTCCGGAATTTATTAACCGTATAGACGAGATTATAGTATTCCATCCGTTAAGCCGTGATGAGATAAAGAAAATTGGCGAGCTGATGCTCAATGAAACCGCCAAGCGAATGGCGCAGAACAACATTAGCATTACCTTTACCGATGAGGTAAAAGAATTTCTTGCCGAGAAGGGTTATGACAAAGTTTATGGGGCAAGACCGCTAAAGCGGACTATTCAGGAGCATATAGAAGATAAGCTTGCTGAAGCTATTTTGGACAATAAAGTCAAGGAAGGCGATAATGTAACTATATCCTATGCGGACGGAAAAATCACAATAAATAAGTAAGTAAGTATGAGAAACCTTGCGATGCTATCACTCAGCAGGCACCTTTTCTATGGGCGGTATAGTGTTACGTCCGCCGCAAAATGGGACGGCGGACGAAATAAAGAGAGAAAACGAGATAAAAAGAGCAAATAAATGAGCTAGAGAGATGTATTTTAAATTTAACGGATTTTCATCTTGACACCTTAACAATATCTGTATTAAAATGAATAACGCTGCACTGTGCGGCGTTATTTTATTGTTTATGTCAGTTTATCGGGAAATATCCCGTAAAGCATATTAAAGGAGGTTACCTAATGAAGACGTTTATGGCTAAGGCAGAAGAAGTCGATAGAAAATGGTATGTTATTGACGTTGAGGGTAAGGTTCTTGGACGTGCGGCAAGTGAAGTTGCCAAAATACTCCGTGGCAAGAACAAACCTATTTATACACCTCATACTGATACAGGTGATTTTGTTATTATTATTAACGCAGACAAAATTGTGTTAACAGGTAATAAGCTTGATCAGAAGATGTACAGACGTCACACCGGTTGGATTGGTCACTTGAAGGAAGTTAAATATAGACACTTCCTTGAAAAGCAACCAGAGAAAGTATTTGAGCTTGCTGTGAAGAGAATGCTTCCCGGCAACAGATTAGGACGTGCTATGTTAAAAAAGCTCAAGGTTTATGCAGGCTCAGAACACAATCATCAGGCTCAAAAACCTGAAGTTCTAGAGCTGAATATTTAAGTGGAGGGGAGGATACGAAAATGGCAAAGGTACAGTATTACGGTACAGGTAGAAGAAAGAAATCCATTGCAAGGTGCAGATTAGTACCCGGAAATGGCAATATAACAATAAATGACAGGACTATTGACGACTATTTTGGTCTGGAAACCCTAAAGGTTATCTGTAGATCACCTATGGTTCTAACAGATACCATCGGGAAGTTTAATGCTATTATTAATGTAAGAGGCGGCGGGTTTACAGGTCAGGCCGGTGCAATCCGTCACGGTATTTCAAGAGCTTTATTAAAGGCTGACGATGCTTTTAGAACTCCCCTTAAGAAGGCTGGCTTCTTAACTCGTGATCCAAGAATGAAGGAAAGAAAGAAGTACGGTTTAAAGGGAGCACGTCGTGCGCCACAGTTCTCAAAGAGATAATATTAGTCAACATACACTTGTGTTTGTTCAGACTTACAAAGTTTGTTTATTGCAAGCGTACAACCGTCATTGGTTTAAATACCTTTGGCGGTTTTTTTATGTGTAAAATTTGAAAAACGTTTGTGTAGATAGGCTTTTTTGGCCCAAGAACTCCAAAATGTAAGATTTTATTAGATCAGGCCAAAGGTGAAGGGGTTGCCTTTAATTAAGTATTGACTTAAACAAAAGGCGGATGTATGATTTAATTAAGCATACACTTAATTAAATGAGATGGAGGGTATATATGGAGATAACAAGCGTACTTAAAGCCATAGCCGATGAAACGAGATTTAAAATGCTTAAATTACTATTACAACATAATTATTGCGTAAGGGCATTGTCAAGAAATCTTGAGTTGTCGGAGTCGGCAATATCACAGCACATAAAAGTTTTAAGGGAAGCAGGTCTGCTTATAGGAGTGAAAAAGGGTTACTATATGCATTATGAGGTAGACCGAAACACCTTGCGTAAACTTTCTTCTAAAATTGAGGAACTTGCTGCAATTGATAGGGAGGTTTGTAATCCTGAAAATGTAGGGTGTGAGTCTTCTGAGCGGAAAATGTGTCATGTACAAAGAAGGGGTCATAAGTGTTCTAATGAAGCACAGCCCTAATATTATGCTGAAGATAAAGAGGAAGGATGTGTAGACAATCATGGAAATTGTCAATGTCACAAATCTAAAAAAAGTATATGGAGAAACTCAAGCAGTTAATGAAGTTTCTTTTAGTATTAAAAAGGGTGAAGTTTTTGGTTTCTTAGGTCCCAATGGAGCAGGAAAAACCTCAACAATTAATATGATGATTGGGTTGTCCAAGCCTACCAACGGCCACATTGTGATAGATGGAATTGATGCCATAAAACACATTAAAAAAGTCCAGAAAATTATAGGAATTATTCCTGATGAAAATAATTTATATGATGAAATGGATGGCTTCGATAACCTTTGCTTTTGTGCTTCGCTATATGGGATGCGTAAAGCAGAGCGTGAAAAAAGAGCGATGGAGTTGTTGGAACAATTTGATTTAACTAAAGCAGGGAAACGCCCTTTCAAAACGTATTCAAAAGGAATGAAACGAAAACTTACAATAGCCGCCGGGATTATACATAATCCTAAAATATTATTTTTAGATGAACCTACAACAGGCATAGATATTGAAAGTGCAAGACAAATAAGAGAACTAATATTGGACTTAAAAAAACAAGATAAAACTATTTTTATTACTACACATTATATTGAAGAGGCTGAACGAATCTGTGATAGGATTGCTTTTATTGTAAATGGTAAGATTGTAAAAGTTGATACAGTAACTGAATTGATGGAAAGCGTAGAACAAGAACATAAAATTAGGTTGCAACTTGACAGCAGTATAAAAGAGATGAAACAAGAAGTAGAAAATAATCTTGTAAATTGCAGGATAGATATTCTAGATGAAAATTCTTGCCTAATTATCTCTAAAGAACGTATTGCCTTATCGCCTATTTTACAACTACTTGACAGTAAAGGAATTTCCGTTTACGAGGCAAAAGAAATAAAACCATCATTAGAAGATGTGTTTGTTAAAATAACGGGTATTGATGCCTCAAAACTAAAAAATGAAAAGGTGGGGAACTAGATGCAAACTTTAATTGCATTTTGGAATATCCTAAAAAAAGATATAAACAATTACTATTTAAAACCACCTAACATCAGTTGGGGGATTATATTTCCGCTTTCTTGGACACTAATGCAACTTATCCGTTCACAAGGAGATATTGGAATTGCAGAGTTGCTTCCAGGTTTAATGGCCATGAGCGTATTGTTTGGGACAACTTCAATGCTGGCCGTCACAATCACATTTGAGAAAAGAAGCCGCTCATTTGACAGGTTGTTAGTTGCACCGATAAGTATAAGTGTGTTAGTCATTGCTAAAATTCTAGGAGCTATCTTATTTGGAATTCTAAATGCATTTGCACCAGTTATCTTTGCAGTATTCTTTATAAATTTAAGGGGAATTAACTGGGGGATTACATTAGTTGCAGTAATTTTAATAGCAGTTACTTCTGCTTTACTGGGTTTGTTAATTGCTGTATCTGCAAAGGAAGTATTTGAGGCCCAAACATTTTCAAACTTTTTTAGATTTCCAATGTTATTTTTATGCGGCCTATTTATACCGATTGATAATTTGCCAGTCATCTTAAAACCAATATCATTTTGTTTACCTCTGACCTACGGAACAGATATACTTAATGGCATGATTACAGGTAATTCTATCTTTACTACTACATTTAGTGTTTTTATCATGTTAGGTTTTGTTTCATTATTATTTTACTTGTGCTTGAAAAATATTAATAAAAAGTGGATTTATTAATTAGTTTTACTCAAACGCCTTTGGTGTAATCCTACACCAAAGGCGCATAACATCGGTAAAGTAGCCAACCTAGAATAAATATTTATGTGGATATAGATAAAACCGGAGGGGCATATTCTTATTTAGTCATTTCCATATATTGCGCTCCGTACATATGTTCGGTATAATAGGTATTATTGTTTTGTGAGAGAATACAATACGGTTTACAAAGTAACTATATGAGTATATTATCTCTACATCGGATTAATAATACTATTTCTTAAGTATGGAAAGAAGAACATATATGAAAGACAAAATATATATAAAAGGTGCATGCGAACATAATCTTAAAAATGTCGATGTTGTAATTCCACGGGACAAGCTCGTTGTTATAACAGGTTTAAGCGGTTCAGGCAAATCATCCCTTGCCTTCGATACAATTTATGCTGAGGGGCAAAGGCGATATGTTGAATCTCTCTCGGCATATGCACGACAATTTTTAGGCCTGATGGAAAAGCCTGAAGTAGAGTTTATTGAAGGGCTTTCCCCGGCCATATCCATTGACCAAAGAACCACCTCGCGAAATCCTCGCTCTACCGTAGGAACTGTCACAGAAATTTACGATTATTTCAGGTTGATGTTTGCACGAATAGGGGTACCTCATTGCCCCCAATGTGGAAAACCTATCACCCAGCAAAGCGTTGATCAGATGGTTGATGCCATTATGGCACTAAAAGAGGGAACCCGTATTCAGGTTCTTGCTCCGGTTATAAGAGGCCGCAAGGGCGAATATGTAAAACTGATTCAGGAAGCAAAAAAGAACGGTTATGTCCGGGTGCGAATAGATGGCGAAGTCATGGACATAAACGATGAAATCAAGTTGGAGAAACAGCGCAAACATACAATTGAAATAGTGGTAGACCGCCTGATTGTTAGGCCAGATATTCAGAAACGTCTTACCGACTCTATTGAAACAAGCCTGAACCTTACCGGAGGGCTATTGACAATAGATGTTATAGGGCAGGAAGAAATGGTTTTTTCTCAGAACTATGCCTGTCCGGACTGTGGTATAAGCATAGAGGAGCTTACCCCCAGGATGTTCTCCTTTAATAATCCCTATGGAGCCTGCCCAACCTGCGGCGGTTTAGGAACACTTCTTAAAATTGATCCAGATATGGTAATTCAGGACAAAACTAAGTCCTTAACCGGAGGAGCCTTGACCATGACAGGCTGGAATTTTACCAACGAGGATGGGTACAGCCGCATGTATCTAGATGCTCTTGCCAAGCATTATAATTTTGATCCTGATACACCTGTGGAAAAGCTGCCAAAAAGGATTATGGATATTGTACTATATGGAACAGGTAGTGAAAAAATAAAAATTGAGTACAATAAAGAAAATGGCAGCGGTACTTTTTTAACAGCCTTTGAAGGTGTTATAAACAGTATGGAAAGGCGTTATAGAGAAACCAAGTCTGATAGCCAGAAAGATTATTATGAAAGCTTCATGAGTAACATTCCCTGCCATGAATGTGATGGAAAGCGCCTGAAAAAAGAAAGCTTAGCTGTTACAGTTTCCGGTAAAAACATACATGAGATTAGCTCAATGTCTATAAAAGAAAGTGCAAAGTTCTTTAACAACCTTAAGCTAAACAAAAGAGACAGCCTTATAGCTTCGCAGATATTAAAAGAAATCAAAGCCCGTCTAGGTTTTTTAGTGGATGTGGGGCTCAATTATCTTACATTACATCGTGCCGCCGGATCTCTTTCAGGGGGAGAAGCTCAAAGAATACGCCTTGCAACCCAGATCGGTTCAGGGCTTACTGGTGTGCTTTATGTTTTAGACGAGCCAAGTATAGGTCTTCACCAACGGGATAACGAGAAGCTTCTTGTGGCACTTAAACGTCTGAGAGACTTGGGCAATTCCCTTATTGTTGTAGAACACGATGAAGATACAATGTATGCTGCCGACCATATTATAGATATGGGTCCGGGAGCGGGAGAGTACGGTGGACGAATTATAGCTGAAGGGCCTATTGAGAGCATTAAGGCAAATCCAGAATCTATAACGGGCTTGTATTTAAGTGGCGCTCGTAAAATAGAAGTTCCACAAAAAAGACGTAAACCCAATGGAAAAATATTGCGTGTTCTTGGAGCCAGGGAAAACAATCTTAAAGATATCGATGTAGACATACCATTAGGTGTATTCACCTGTGTTACCGGAGTTTCCGGTTCGGGAAAGAGCTCCCTTATTAATGAAATTGTATATAAAAAACTGGCTCACAAGCTTAACCGGGCAAAGACAAAAGCAGGTCTGCACAGGGATATATTAGGATTAGAACATCTAGACAAAATTATTAATATTGATCAATCTCCCATAGGGCGAATGCCAAGCTCCAATGCCGCCACGTATACAGGTCTATTTAATGTTATAAGAGATTTGTTCGCCCAAACTGTAGATGCTAAAACAAAGGGATATAAAGCAGGGCGGTTTAGCTTCAATGTTCGGGGAGGAAGATGTGAGGCCTGTTCCGGTGACGGTATTATTAAGATTGAAATGCATTTTCTTCCCGACGTGTTTGTGCCTTGCGAGGTTTGCAAAGGAAAACGCTATAATCGGGAAACTCTTGAGGTAAAATACAAGGGTAAAAATATTGCAGATGTACTAAATATGACAGTAACCGAAGCTTTGAAGTTTTTCGAAAATATACCTAAGATACAACGAAAAATTCAGACTCTATATGATGTAGGTCTTGGCTATATTAAACTCGGACAACCGGCTACGACTTTGTCCGGTGGCGAGGCTCAGCGCGTGAAGTTGGCTACCGAATTATCAAAGCGGGCTACGGGAAAGACTATGTATATACTGGATGAACCAACAACAGGTCTGCATATCGCTGATGTCGACAGGCTGATTGAAGTATTGCACAAGCTTGTAGATGCAGGCAACAGTGTTGTAGTTATAGAGCATAATTTAGAAGTTATAAAAACAGCGGATTATATTATTGATTTAGGCCCTGAGGGAGGGGATTTAGGAGGCCGAGTAATAGTTAGCGGAACTCCCGAAAAGGTGGCTTTATCAGAAGAATCACACACTGCACAATTTTTAAGAAAGATACTTGGATAGAATTGATATTAAGGTATAAATAAAGCGGTGTGGTGCTACGCTAATTAAAATTATATAAATGTTGGATATAATTATATGTAGTTGGGTAAGTAAAAAACATACACAAAAAAATGGAGGTGTAAACATGATACAGGTAAAAGATCAAATATACCATTTAGGGCTTAAAGATTGGGAATTGAGAAGCTTTCATGGGCATGAACTATCAACCTTTAACGGCTCAAGCTATAATTCTTATCTTATTAAAGACGAAAAAACGGTTTTAGTGGATGCAGTGTGGGAACCACACTCAAAACAATTCATGGATATATTGGATAAGGAAGTAGGTATAGATAATATAGACTATATTATTGTTAACCACTCCGAACCTGACCATTCCGGGGCATTAGTTGATATTCTAGAAAGACGGCCTGATATTCCTATATATTGCACAGCTAAGGGCGCCGAAATAATGCGGAAGCAATTTCACAAGGATTGGAACTTCAGGGCTGTTAAAACAGGTGACACCCTTAATATCGGGAAATATGAGCTTATCTTTGTGGAAATGACTATGATACATTGGCCTGACAGCATGATGACTTTTGTTAAAGGTCCTAATGTACTGCTTTCTAATGATGCTTTCGGTCAGCATTTTGCTGGGGCATCAATTTTTGAGGATGAGAATGATGAATGCGTTGTAATGCAGGAAGCAATTAAATACTATGCAGGAATACTAACCCCTATGTCGGCTCTAATAAAGAAAAAAATTGCTGAGGTTTTAGCTTTGAATCTTCCTATTGAAATGATTGCACCAAGCCACGGCTCAATATGGAGGAAAAACCCGTTAAGAATCGTTGAAAAATACGCAAAGTGGTCAGACAATTATGATGAAGGCTATGTATCAATTATATATGATACAATGTACGATGCCACAAAGAAAATGGCGGATTCCATATCAAGGGGCCTTGAAAGCAAGGGAGTGCTAACTAAGCAGTTTAACAGCTCTCTTACTGATATGAGCGATTTAATAACTGATATATTCAAGTCCAAGGGAATCATAGTAGGCAGCTGTACTGTTAATAACGGATATTTGCGCTCAATTGCGGCTCTTGTTGACGAAATAAAAGGACGCAAGTTCAAAAACAAAGTAGGTGCAGCGTTCGGAAGCTATGGGTGGAGTGGCGAAGCTCCTAAAAAGATACACAAGGAGCTTGAGGAGGCCGGTATTAAGATGGTTCATGAACCAATTTCGTTCAAATATCAGCCAGATGAGAATGAACTTAAAGCTTGCTTCCAACTCGGTCGAGAATTTTCAAGCCATATTAAATAGATATGGAGTATACAACAGGGTATTTGTAATATACAATAATTATGCGAATACAAATTAAGGCACCTTTGTTAAGGTGCCTTAATTTAGTAATAAGCCCAAAGAATGAGGTGAACAAGTATGTTAAGAAAGATCAAATTATTTTTTCTATTAGCAATTGTATTTGTTTTGGCTTTTCCCTTAAATGCTTGTCAAAGGCTTGAAGGAAAGATTGAAGATGTAATTGTCGAGGAAGAAGGGAAAAAAGACACGAAAAAGGACGAGGAAGAACCTGTAGAGCCCAAAAAGCCTGAAGAAAAGGATGCATTACTTATTCCTTTTGCAAAAAACAATGGGTTTGATGCTACTTATGGTTATATGGACAAATCAGGAAACGTTTTAATTGAACCACGATTTAAACAGGCAGACCTTTTTTATGAAAGCGGAGTTGCGGTGGTAACCGATTCAAATGACAAGGTTGGCCTTATAGACAAAAATGGGGAATATCTTATAGAGCCAAAATGGGATTATCTATATTACAATGATGAGATGTTCTTTGGCTACCAGTATGAAAGAAATATTAGTGCTGGATTTGACCCAAATGGAAAACAATTGTTCCAAAGAGACTCATATATCGGTGATTTCAGTGAAGGGTATGCCGTAGTTTACGGTGAAGGCTACATAGACAGGACAGGAAAACCAGCACTGATTCTTAAATATGAACTTCTTACGCCTTTTGTTAACGGGATTGCCGAGGTTGCAAAAGATTATTTGAGTCCCTCATATTATATTGATAAGCAGGGCAATGATTTGACAGAAAAAGTATCCTCAGGGCTAATGATGTACCGGGATGAAGACACAGGTCTTTTCGGCTTTAAAAATATGCAGGGAGATATTGTTATAAAAGCTGAGTATTACGAGGCAAGCCCTTTTTTAAATGGTTACGCTTTTGTAAATGCAGCATCTGATTCCTACAATGGTCTTTATGGGATTATAGATACAGCAGGCAACCAAGTCTTAGAACCAAAATATTGCGGAATTATGAGGATGAATAACGGGCTTATAGCCGTAGGTGAAGAGATTCAGCCCGATGGGTATAACAGCTATATGTATTTTGAGTTCTGCAAAAAAGCGTTGTATACAGCAGATTTAAAAAAATCCACCGACTTTATATATAATCTGGTAGAAAATCTGGATAACGATAATGTTTGTGTTAATGATGATAACTCTGTCTTTTTCCTAAACTCAAATCTCGAGCAATCTGATGAATTGCCAAAGTTCTCTGGAAGGGGATACTCTATAATTAGGGACGGTAAAGTACTTAGAGGTTATATTAATAATAGACTTACTGTGCTGGATACAAAAGGGAATATTATTGCAAAGGATAGCGGCGATATAGACCTTGGCGGAGGAATCATATCTAAAAACCAAGTTGCTCAATCTTTACCGGTAGAAAACATAAACTACCCGGTTTTGTCAGGTATGAAAGACAGTTCCCTTCAAGAGAAGATAAATGACACGATTTTCATGGAAATGGTTAAATCATACGAGGATTTTGCACGGTTAAATGGGCCGGAAGATTCTTCTTATATTAACAGTTACTATACCATTACAAAAGAAAAGGACCTTGTTTTAATAGATCAAAGTATTGATACCTATGTCTTTGGAGGCGTCCACGGGTATTATTTCAGAAATACTCTATATATAGATGCTGTCACAGGTAAGGTTTACACCTTAGGCGATTTGTTTAAACCAGATTCCGGTGTATGGGATTATTTAAGCAATGCCATCAGCGCAAAGCTCAATGAGAACATGGATGAGATGGGTTATTTCGACAATAGTATAAAGATTACTGCTGATAATAAATTGGCTCTTAAAAAGGATGGCCTAGTAATCTATTTTGCCGAGGGAGATATCGCATCATATGCGGCGGGTATGCAAGAGTTTGAATTTACATTCTCTGAATTATCGGAGTATATAGATAAACAAGGTGAATTCTGGACTTCCTTTAATTAATAGCTCCCTAATGTAAAAGTAACAAAACGAGGTTGTCTCAAAGCATAGGCTTTGCCATTGGTATGAATGCAACACCAAAAACAAGTATCCCGTTACACTTGTGTGGGTAACGCGTGGAGCTTTTGAGACAGCCTCAATATTAATAAGAATAAAATAACCATATTTATTCTGTCAGGTAACCCTCTTCGACAGATTTATCAAGCATTTCGGTAGCAAATTCCCAAAGCTTTGGAGCTCCATCATTTATATGATGGTTACGTTGCTCTACCTGCTTTCTGACAATATGATGTTCTGGCCAAGTTCCACCCTTGTTAAGAAAGTTTAACAACATTGGTTGAAGCCTGTCCATGGAAGCGGCATATTTGGCTTCGGGAGTTTCCATTGCATCAAATTCTTCCCAAAGTTCCATAAGCTCTTTACCTTGATCTTCAGGAAGCAATCCGAAGATACGTTTTGCAGCCTTTTGTTCTCTTTCTAGTTTATCCATATTTCCAACAGCATCATAGCAGAAGGTATCACCAGCATCAATTTCTACAATATCATGCACAAGACACATCTTCATTACTTTTAGAATATCTATGTCATCTTCCTTCGAGTACTCACTTAAGAGAAAAGCCATCAGGGCTAAATGCCAAGAGTGCTCCGCATCATTTTCCCGTCTGGAACCATCGTGTATTTTAGTCATTCTAAAAATATTTTTAATTTTATCCACTTCCAGTATAAACTCAATCTGTTTTTTAAGTCTTTCTGTCGACATTTCAAATCATCCTCTCAATTTAATATTAATATTATAGCACTTCTAAATATGAATATAATGCAAACTATTAAGATTGAATTATACAACATGTAAGTTTATAATTGATTCAAATATATTAAAGAATAAATGCGTGGTGTATTATGCAAAAAACTATAGCTGAAATAAACGAAAAAATAAAGAGCGGAAAAGCTACTGTGTTTACTGCTGAGGAAATAATATCAGTAGTTGAAGAAAAAGGTGTAAAGAAGGCTTTTGAAGAAGTTGATGTGGTTACTACCGGAACTTTCGGGCCAATGTGCTCAAGTGGAATGTTTATAAATTTCGGACATTCTAATCCGCCCATACGTATGAGCAAGGTATCATTAAACGATGTACCTGCTTATGCGGGAATTGCCGCAGTGGATGCCTATATTGGTGCTACTGAGCATTCGGAACGCTTAGGCATGCAATATGGAGGAGCTCATGTAATAGAAGATTTTATTAAGGGCAAAGATATTGTGCTTTCTGCTGAAAGCTATGGTACCGACTGCTATCCCAGGAAGGATATTAAGACTATAATTAATAAAAATAGTGTTAATCAGGCATATTTATTTAACCCCAGAAACTGTTATCAGAATTATGCCGCAGCAACCAATTCTACCGATAAAATAATGTATACATATATGGGAACTTTGTTACCGGAATTCGGTAATGTTACATATTCAACTTCGGGAGAACTAAGTCCGCTTTTAAATGATCCGGAATACAGAACCATAGGCATCGGAACAAGGGTGTTTATCGGTGGTACCCAAGGGTATGTTGCCTGGGAAGGAACTCAGCATGATCCCGACCAAGAACGCCTGGAAAACGGGGTTCCAATCGGAGGAGCAGGAACCTTAGCCCTTATAGGCGATGCTAAAAAGATGTCAAGCCGATATATTAAAGCGGCTATTTACGAAAAATACGGGGTTTCAATGTTTGTAGGTGTAGGAATTCCTATTCCAATACTGGATGAGGATATGCTGATGAAAACTGCAGTCAGGAACAGAGATATCCAAACTGTGTTAGTAGACAAAAGCGGTAGAGAGAATCTTAACATAAAGCTGAACTATGAGCAGCTTAGGAGCGGCTATGTAGAAATTCGGGGCAATAAGGTTCATACAGCTCCGCTATCCAGCCTTAGGCTTGCAAGAGAGATTGCTCACGAATTGAAAAAACAGGTACAGCAAGGCGAGTTCATGTTAACAGAGCCTGTAGAAAAGTTTAAAACTAAAGGCCATCGGCTTAACAAGCTCGAAGATAGGGAGGTTTAATTTATGAAAACAATAAAGGTAAGCCTTCAATATTCACTTAACAGTATTACAACACCCCTTGTAAGCAACCTTATAAGAAAGTTCAATGTTGAAGTAAATATACTTCATGCGAATATCAGCCTTAATAAAATAGGCACTCTCATTGCTGATATTACAGGAAATGACCAGGATATCCAGGATGCTTTGGATTATATAGAAAATCAGGACGGAATAAGGTATAAGCTCTTTAATAAAAAACTGATATGGCAGGAGGAGGATTGCGTTCATTGCGGAGCTTGTACAGCTGTTTGCCCATCGAACGCCCTTACTATGAACAAAGATACTTGGTGTCTGGAATTCAGTAAGGAAAAATGTCTTGTTTGCGGGTTATGCGCAAAGGCTTGTCCCCTTAATGTAATGAGTTTGCAGGCGTAGTTATGGAAAGCAATCGTTTTTACCGGCAAAATATAAAAGCTGAAAACCTTATTTTTTTTAGGGCTTGCGTAGAACAAACCGATCTTTATATAGGAGCGGAAACAACCCTGGAAGAAAAAGCGAAATCATTTATTAAAGAGTACAGACAGCAAATTACAGCCTATATAAAACATCACCCGGAATTTCTTCATAGCTTAACCCCGGTTAAACCATTGAAAATTGCACCACCCATTGTCGTGGATATGTGCAATGCTTCAGCACTGGCAGAGGTTGGCCCCATGGCGGCAGTAGCAGGTGCGGTTTCAAAATTTGTAGGTCAAAGGCTTCTTGAATTTTCTAATGAGGTTATTGTGGAGAATGGCGGAGACATTTATATTAAAACTGATAGAGACCGAACCATAGGCATTTATGCCGGCCATTCGCCTTTAAGCGGTAAGATTGCTATTAGAATTAACAAAGACAATACACCCTGCGGGATATGCACTTCATCAGGAACGGTTGGACATTCTCTAAGTTTTGGCAAGACCGATGCAGCCGTGGTAATACACCCTGATACTTCAGTGGCTGATGCATGTGCTACTGCATTAGGAAACAGGGTAAAGGCTTCTCGGGATATTGAGTACGCACTCTCATATATAAATGGGATCCCAGAAATTCGGGGGGCATTGGTTATTATAGGTGAATCAATAGGTGCAATTGGCGATATAGAACTTTGCCGGATATAGAAGAATAAAAAAAAGCCAAACCACCGGGGGGTTGGATTCTGGTTTGGCCAAAGTTTTTACATAAATAAATTAACCGATTAATTTATTTATGCATTGCCTATATTAACTTAAAACAGGTGAAGCGGTAAAGAATTCCCCATAAATTTATTATTATATAATTCACATAGGCCGCATTATAAGATGATTTAACCACCATATAAAAAAACATTCGTCAAAATAAACGAATTCAAATATTACCCTTGTCGAAATATAACGAATTGAGGAAGGTTACTATGGAAATTAATCACAGATTGAGTTTAAAAGATGCCAAAAGAATAGTAGTGAAGGTAGGTTCATCTACTCTAACTCATGAAAACGGCAGAATGAATTTCACCAGAATGGATCGTCTGGCTATGGTATTATCGGAACTGATGAATGAGGAAAAGGAAGTGATTCTGGTTTCTTCCGGCTGTATTGCCGTAGGCATGGGAAAATTCAGCTTAAAGAAACGGCCGGCTGCCATGGGGATGAAACAGGCCTTGGCTGCCGTAGGGCAGTGTGAGCTTATGAACATATATAGCCGACTTTTTGCTACATATAATCAGACCGTGGCACAGATGCTTTTAACAAAACCCGATATAAATGATGAAATAAGAAAGAAAAACGTCCTGAATACCTTTAGAAGTCTTATTGACCTCGGTGTTATCCCGATAGTTAATGAAAATGATACTGTATCTGTTGATGAGATAAAAAGTCTTATGATGTACGGAGATAATGATACTCTTTCTGCTGTGGTAACAAGGCTGGTCGAAGCCGATTTGTTAATTATCCTCTCTGATATCGACGGATTTTACGACTCTAATCCCAAGGAAAACAAGGAGTCAAAGCTAATTTCGGTTGTTGATACCATTAACGATGAAATACGTAATTGTGCGGGAGCTGCAGGAACAATGCGTGGAACAGGAGGAATGGTTACAAAGCTTGATGCTGCGCAGATAGCAACCCAAGCAGGTGCAAACATGGTCATAGCAAACGGTTCGGATCCTATAATAATACAAAAAATATTAAATGGTGATGATGTGGGAACTCTGTTTGTAAAAAAACAGGTATGATTGTAATCATGCCAGAAATTACGACATAATTTAAAGGCGGAGCTTTGTAAGCTCCGCCTTTAAATATAATTAATATTAACCGTTCACTTTGTCTTTTAAGGACTTGCCTGCTTTGAAAACAGGAGCTTTAGATGCTGGAATATCAATAGTTTCCTTTGTCTGAGGGTTACGGCCTTTTCTTGCGGCTCTGTTCTTTGTCTCAAATGTTCCAAAACCTACAAGAACAACCTTTTCTTCTTTTGCCAAGGCCTCTTCGACAACATTTACGAACGCATCAATAGCAGCCTCACTATTTTTCTTTGTTAAGCCAGAATGTTCTGCAACAGCACTAATCAGTTCTGCTTTATTCATTAGGGTTTACCTCCTGCACAAAAATTTCGTCATTATTGTATAACGTGATATGCGTAAAGTCAAGCTTTAAGGCTGTTTCCCAAAAAAATACACATTATTTGATTATACTTCTAAAAAAGTATATAATACTTTATATCAAAGGGTTTGCAAACATGGAGGAGTCCCGATGGCTGATCTCTATTTTTTTGTTCATAAAGACAAAATTGAAGATGTAGTTGATTGTGGTCTTAAATTATCAGAATGGTATGATCGAGAAATAGCCATTCCCGAAATTGGCGACAACAGAAAGGTTATCAAGACTTTTCTGAATCCCAGAGATGATTTAAAAAAGCTCAAAGATACACAATTCCGGTGCCTTCGTTTGCAAGTCGAACTCGAGTACTGCTGGGTAGCAGATGCATCTCTCTATCGGATGGGGCAGGAGGATTCGGGAATCATGGAGCAATACCTTAATAATATTGTTCCGCTAAAAGACTATTGCTTTGGTACTTTTAAAAATCCCGAGGCACTTGTTTTGACATCTGTTTTACCTGAGTATATAGAGGTCACAGGGGTAGCTTTAGATATACCGTTATTGTATGAAAACTCTGAAACTTTGTATCTTGTAAATCTGTTGGAGAAGTATGAGCAACTGCACAACGACTCGGGAAACCACCTTTTATATGCCTTTTTTACATATCTCGAATCTAAAGGAGAAGTTTCTCGATTTGAGGATAAAGAGCATAAAAATGTTGTTTTCTTTTACAAAGATAGCAAAGAATATACTGTTTTAAGAATCCCATAAGGAGTGAAAACCGATTGCCTGAGTTGGAGGATCCCTCTGTCAAAATTCTGAAACAGCTTAAGAAGGCCGGAAATCAATACGTTTCCGGAGAAGAACTAAGCAATACATTGGGAATGAGCCGAACCGCTATATGGAAACGTATAGATTCCATAAAAGAAGAAGGATTCAACGTTGAAGCCGTTACAAATAAAGGGTACCGCTTGATTAAAGGGGACGATTCCTGCGGTATTGATGCGCCCTATGGAAGACTTGCTGTTTTAAGCGAAGTAACCGGTTTGGTTTTAGGGCAGAACTTTAAGTTTTTAAAAGAAACAGATTCCACCAATACGGTTTTAAAGAAAATGGCTGCTAAAGGCGCCCCCGAAGGTACAGTCGTATTGGCCGATGTTCAAAGTGCCGGTAGAGGAAGAAGAGGGAGAACATGGATGTCTGCTCCTAAAATGGGTATATGGATGTCAATTCTGCTAAGACCTAATCTTCACCCAAGTTCGGTGCAAACCCTGACACTGGCGGCATCAGTAGCTGTTATGAAAGCTCTGGAACCGATGGAAATTGAAGGCTTAGGAATCAAGTGGCCCAATGATATTCTGATAAACCAAAAGAAGGTTTGTGGGATACTGACAGAGCTATCGGCCGAAGCAGAGAAGGTTGACTGGGTTGTTTTAGGAATAGGTCTCAATGTTAATCATTCTGAGTCGGATTTTTCCAATGATATCGCTGATATAGCCACGTCACTGAGAATGAATGTAAATAAAAATACCGAGCTTAATCGCAGTGAAATTGCGGCAAATATATTAAATGAAATGGAAAAGGTCTATCAATCTTTCATCGAAAAAGGTTCGTCCTGGGTTGTGGATGAGTGGAGAAAACGGAATGTTACTTTAGGCAAGATGGTAGATATAATAAGCCAAACAGGCAGTTTCCGTGCAAAGGTACTTGATATAACTGCTGACGGTAAACTTATTGTAAAAGATGCAGACAACAAGGTTCATGAAGTGTTGTCCGGTGAGATATCGCTTAGGGAAGCAGAGAATTGGAATAACAACATTTAAATTTTATATTATTTAGGTTAGAATAATTAATAATGTATCACGAAGACTAATATCGGAGGATTTTATGGAACAAAACCAAAATTATCAGAACAATAATCAACAGCGTCAAAAACAAGGCTATCATAATACCCGAATAAAGGCGGAGAATAGCAGACCTTCAGAAAGAAATAAACGCTATTCAAATGGCAGGAGCTCTAATATGGATGATGTTATGAAAACCCAGCAAGGTAACAAAGATAAGCTGTTAAATAAGGAGAACTTAAAAGGTCGTGACAATAAGTACGCTGCAAAAAGCAGAGAACAAAGACTTGTCGAAAAAACAGGCCAAGATTCCAAACAAGCTGTGAAATCGCATCAAAATAAATCATATAAGTCTGATATCAATGTTACTTCAGGCTCAAATAACCGCTATGGACGTAACGCCTGGAGAAATCCTAATCACAACGAGGTTTTGGGAAGAAGCATTACAACTAAACGAATTGAAACCGTAGAGGATATTCAGGCAGATATTGAGAGAATAGATAAGGATATTCAATTTGAAATAAAGCAAATCAAAGCTGTAAAACTAGGACTTTGATAGAGAGGTTATTATGCTGCTAGCCATAGATGTGGGGAATACAAATAGTGCAATAGGTGTATATAAGGATGATGCCCTGGTGGGTAACTGGAGAGTTTCAACAACTAGGGAACGCACCTCTGATGAGACAGGAATGCTTCTGGTTTCATTATTGCAACATGCAGGGATTAGCCCTGAAGATATAAAAGATGCTATTATGTGTTCTGTTGTTCCACCTGCAATGCATTCTATAATCAACGCCATAAAAAAGTACTTTAATATAAATCCGATTTTAGTGGGGCCGGGAATAAAGACCGGAATAAACATTAAATATGAGAATCCCCGGGATGTAGGAACCGATAAAATCATAAATGCTGTCGGGGCTTTGAAGTTATATGGCGGCCCTGTCATTATAGTGGATTTTGGCACGGCGACTACCTTTTGTGCAGTAAGCCGCAAAGGTGACTACTTAGGTGGAGTAATCTGCCCGGGTATTAAAATATCTGCAGAGGCTCTTTTTAATAGAGCATCCATGCTTCCTCGTATAGAAATAACCAAACCTAAGCATATTATTGGAAGAACTACAGTAAACAGCATGCAATCAGGGATAATATATGGGTTTGTAGGGCAGACAGATTATATTGTGACATTAATGAAGCAAGAAATGCCCGAAGATAATGTCAAGGTTGTTGCTACGGGAGGTATGGCCAATCTAATTGCAACAGAATCATCTATGATAGATGAGGTTAACCCTCTATTGACATTAGAGGGGTTAAAAGCTGTTTATCAAATGAATTCTATTGTATAACCAACTAAAATCAACTAAATAATGAGAAATAGAAAGGAACTACGAGCTTGAGGGAGCAATTCTATGATTTTGCCCAAAAATATCAAAATATCAGGGAAAATCGTCCACCATACTCGTTTGATTCTATATGAGAAATTGTTTAATATTGTATTAGCACTCATTTAAGGTGAGTGCTAACAAGATGACAACCCGTGATGCGGGAAAAAATAAGGAGGTTTACCTATGAATATTAAGCCACTAGCAGAAAGAGTTGTAATTAAAATGCTGGAAGCTGAGGAAACAACCAAAAGTGGTATAGTGCTTCCCGGTACAGCAAAAGAGAAGCCTCAGGTAGCGGAAGTTATTGCTGTAGGCCCAGGAACGAAAGATGTTGAAATGGAAGTTAAGGTAGGGAATAAGGTGCTTATCAGCAAGTATGCCGGGACAGAAGTTAAATTAGACGGCGAGGAATATACAATTGTTAAGCAGACTGACATCCTTGCAATAGTTGAGTAATAGGAGGTAGAAGGAAATGGCTAAAGATATTAAGTTTGGTGAAGACGCCAGAAGAGCTCTGGAAGCAGGTGTGAATAAACTGGCGAATACAGTAAAAATTACTTTAGGTCCAAAAGGCAGAAATGTTGTACTTGATAAGAAATTCGGATCTCCCCTGATAACCAATGACGGTGTTACAATAGCTAAGGAAATTGAGCTTGAAGACGCATTTGAGAATATGGGAGCTCAGCTTGTTAAGGAAGTAGCTACAAAGACAAATGATGTTGCCGGTGATGGTACAACTACAGCTACATTGCTTGCTCAGGCAATTATTCGTGAAGGTCTTAAGAACGTTGCAGCTGGTGCAAACCCAATGATTTTGAAGAAGGGTATTCAGAAGGCTGTAGATACTGCTGTAGAGGGATTTGCAGAGATATCTCAAAAAGTTAAAGGAAAAGAAGATATCGCCCGCGTTGCTTCTGTTTCATCCAATGATGAAGAAATCGGAAAATTAATTGCAGACGCTATGGAAAAGGTAACCAACGATGGAGTTATCACCGTTGAGGAATCCAAGACCATGGGCACAAACCTTGAACTTGTTGAAGGTATGCAATTTGACCGCGGCTATGTATCCGGTTATATGGTTACCGATACAGATAAGATGGAAGCTGTTTTGGATAACCCATATTTGCTTATTACAGACAAGAAAATCTCAAACATTCAAGAAGTTTTACCTATTCTTGAGCAAATTGTTCAACAAGGCAAAAAGCTTGTTATCGTTGCAGAGGATGTTGAGGGTGAAGCTCTTGCAACCTTAATAGTAAATAAATTGCGTGGAACCTTTACTTGTGTAGCTGTTAAAGCTCCCGGATTCGGTGACAGAAGAAAGGCCATGCTTCAGGATATAGCAATTCTTACCGGTGGTCAGGTTATTACCGAAGAACTCGGATTAGACCTTAAAGAAACCACA
Organism: Clostridiaceae bacterium; assembly: GCA_012520615.1. GTDB lineage: Bacteria > Bacillota > Clostridia > DSM-8532 > DSM-8532 > DTU059. The sequence continues at coordinate 29,518 of JAAYNX010000038.1, forward strand.
ATAGACCAATTGGGTCGCGCTGAAAAAATTATTGTCCAGAAAGAGAATACAATTATCGTTGGCGGCAGCGGTGACGAAAAGGCAATTCGCGACAGAATTAACTCAATTAAATCTCAGATTGAAGAGACCACATCTGATTTCGATAGAGAGAAGCTTCAGGAAAGACTTGCAAAGCTTTCGGGTGGAGTAGCCGTAATTCAGGTAGGTGCTGCAACCGAGACCGAAATGAAGGAAAAGAAACTTCGTATAGAAGACGCTTTGGCAGCAACCCGTGCGGCTGTTGAAGAAGGTATCGTATCCGGTGGCGGAATAGCATTCGTAAATGTTATTTCAAAGGTTAAAGAGGTTGTTGATAAGCTTAGCGGCGACGAGAGAACCGGCGCCATGATTATAGCAAAAGCATTGGAAGAGCCTATTAGACAAATTGCTAAAAACGCAGGAGTTGAAGGTTCCGTTATCTTTGACAAGGTTGCCAACAGTGAAAGCGGCATAGGTTACGATGTTATTAGCGAGAAATACGTTAACATGATCGAAGCTGGTATCGTGGATCCTAAAAAGGTTACCCGTTCTGCTCTGCAAAACGCTGCATCCATAGCAGCTATGGTTCTTACAACTGAAAGTCTTGTAGCTGATAAGCCTGAAAAGGTTGATCCTGCTGCAGCTGCAGCAGCTATGGGCGGCGGAATGCCCGGCATGATGTAACAAGACGAGGTAATAGGGACTTGTCTGAGGACTTGTCTGCTTTTAGATCAAAGTATTTATAACTAATTGAACTCTAAAGGGGCTGTTTGTCAAAAGGATTTGTCATTTTGAAACAGCTCCTTTTTGTTTCCTAATTCGCTTCGTCATTTCCGGCTTATCTCACTGAGAAACCTTGCATACGCTACATATGGTCAAACGTGTTAGATGTGCATCTAAACACTCAGCTATAGTGCTTCTGGAGGTGGTTTGTGAATATTCGCATGAGATATGCTATAGTATAGGTAAGAGAAGTTCCGCTGAGAACATATCAACAATTTATGTAAGGAGGATGAAAATAAAATGAAAAATTTCACCATTTCATTAAGTAAAAATCCGACTATTGTTATGAATGTAATTCCCGGGCATTTTACTACCAGTCATTTTCATCTTACGCATTATCTCGATTTGGACAATTTGAAGACTAATTCGTCCATAGCAAGGGATGTTGCTGCTGAATTGGCCTTACCTTATTTATCAACCACACCAATTGATACCATAGTCTGTATGGAAGGAACTGAAGTAATCGGTGCATATATGGCTGAGGAGCTTTTGCTAGAAGGGACATCTGCTATTAACAGTGGGGGAGAGATTCATGTAGTAACACCAATGAATAACGTAAACAGGCAATTGACATTTCAAAGCAATATACAGAAATTGATTGATGGAAAAAATATAGTTGTATTAGTCTCCTCCGTATCAAGTGGAAAGACCGTAGAAAGTGCATTGGAATGCCTTTCGTATTATAACGGAAAAGTAGTTGGGATATCTGCTTTGTTTAACGCTTTCCCGGATGAATCAGAACAGGAAATTCATTCTCTTTTTACAAGTGAAGATATTCCTGAATATAAGATGCTTAGTCCTGACGAATGTGATATGTGTAAGAGCGGCCGCAAGTTGGATGCAATCGTTATGCATGGAGGGTATACAAGAATATAAAATATAAATTTAGGAGTTGTTTTTTTGACAGCATGGGGACAGTTATTATCGAGCTTTGGATTTATGCAAATTACTTTACCACAAATTATTATGATAGTGGTTGCGCTGTTATTGGCTTATCTTGCTATAGAAAAAAAGTATGAGCCTTTACTGTTGCTACCGCTGGCCTTTGGTATGTTTATTGCCAATATTCCATTGGCAGGGCCGTTAATTGCTTCCCCCAAGAGCGCATTGATTGGGTTGGGAGGTCAACTCGGAATTTTTGCGGCTATGGGGGGAGCTTTATTTCAATTTATGTATCTGCCTCTAATCCCGTATTAACGCTTCAAAAAGATAGTTATATAAAAATTGCACAATAAAAAATACAAAACATTGATAAATTTTTGTCAATGCTCTAGTATACAAAGTCCTGATATATTGTTAAAATAATAACAAGGAATAAATAATGATATCGTTAAGATAAAAGAAAACGATTATTTTTTTCTTAAGATTGTTAAAATATTAACATGTATATGCTTACAATTGTTATACACAATTAAATGATATGAATAATATGAGGTTGGGTAAAATTTAGTAAGGAGGACAGAAGAGCATGGATACTAACAAAATCAGAGAACCAATTGACGGAGTTGAAAAACTCGAGAAGGCATTAGTAAGGCTTAAAGAAGCCCAGAAGGTTTTCGCCACATACTCTCAGGAGCAGGTGGACAAGATCTTTTTGGCTGCCGCATCAGCTGCTAACAAAGAAAGAATTTCTCTTGCTAGAATGGCAGTTGAAGAAACAGGGATGGGAGTAGTTGAGGACAAGGTTATTAAAAACCATTATGCAGCAGAGTACATTTATAATGCTTACAAAAATGTTAAAACATGTGGAGTACTTGAGGAAGATAAGGCATACGGAATTAAAAAAATTGCAGAACCTATAGGCGTTATTGCTGCAGTAATTCCTACCACCAATCCTACATCTACTGCCATATTTAAGACGCTTATTGCTCTTAAAACAAGAAATGGTATTCTAATCAGTCCTCATCCGAGAGCTAAGAAGTGTACTATTGAAGCCGCAAGAATTGTCTTGGAAGCCGCTGTTAAAGCGGGTGCTCCAGAGGGTATCATTGATTGGATTGATGTTCCTTCCCTGGAAATGAGCAATCTTGTTATGAAAGAGTCGGATATTATCCTTGCTACAGGAGGCCCGGGAATGGTTACCGCCGCTTATTCCAGTGGTAAGCCAGCTATCGGAGTAGGCCCTGGCAATACACCGGCTATAATTGATGATTCAGCCGATATTCTTCTTGCCGTTAACTCAATTATACATTCAAAAACCTTTGATAACGGCATGATCTGTGCTTCTGAGCAGGCTGTTATTGTAATTGATAAGATATACAAAGAAGTTAAAGAAGAGTTTAAGGCGAGGGGTTGCTATTTCCTCAATAAAACAGAAATTGAGAAAGTACGTAAAACCATCATTATAAACGGTGCCTTAAATGCTAAAATAGTTGGTCAATCTGCACATAAGATTGCAACACTCTCAGGAATCACAGTTCCCGAAAATACGAAAATTTTAATTGGTGAAGTAGAAAGTGTGGACCTTTCAGAGGAATTTGCACATGAAAAATTATCACCTGTTCTAGCAATGTACAAGGCAAAGACTTTTGCTGATGCACTTGATAAAGCCGAGCGATTGGTAGCAGACGGTGGATATGGTCATACAGCATCTGTTTATCTAAATCCTTTAACACAGCAAGCAAAGTATGATGAGTTCGCAGCTAGAATGAAAACCTGCAGAATTCTTTTAAACACACCGTCATCCCATGGTGGTATCGGTGACTTGTACAACTTCAAACTGGCTCCGTCTTTGACTCTCGGTTGTGGGTCATGGGGCGGAAACAGCGTATCGGAAAATGTTGGAGTAAAACATCTTCTAAACATTAAAACGGTAGCTGAGAGGAGAGAAAATATGCTGTGGTTTAGGGCACCTCAAAAGGTATATATTAAAAAGGGCTGTCTTCCTGTTGCCCTTGATGAGTTAAAAACTGTTATGGGTAAAAAGAAGGTCTTTATTGTGACCGACAAATTCCTTTACAACAATGGCTATACAAAACCTGTTACAGACAAGCTGGACGAAATAGGAATAACACATACCACATACTATGATGTAGCTCCCGACCCGTCACTTGGATGCGCAAAAGAAGGTGCCAAGCTTATGAGATCCTTTGAACCCGATTGCATAATCGCAGTGGGCGGAGGCTCGGCAATGGACGCAGCTAAAATCATGTGGGTTATGTATGAGCATCCCGAAGCTGACTTTATGGATATGGCAATGCGCTTTGTGGATATCAGAAAGCGTGTTTATACATTCCCTAAAATGGGCGAAAAGGCATACTTTATTGCCGTACCTACTACTGCCGGAACAGGCAGCGAGGTTACTCCTTTTGCAGTAATCACCGATGAAACAACTGGAGTTAAATATCCTCTTGCTGATTATGAGTTAATGCCCAATATGGCTATTGTAGATGCTGATATGATGATGAACGCACCTAAGGGCTTAACTGCGGCATCTGGTATAGACGCTGTAACTCATGCCATTGAGGCTTATGTCGCTATGCTAGCCACAGATTATACCGACAGCCTAGCATTAGGCGCATTGAAAATAATATTCGAATACTTGCCGAGGGCTTATGATAATGGGCCAAATGATGCCATTGCCAGAGAAAAAATGGCTAATGCAGCTACTATGGCCGGTATGGCATTTGCCAACGCCTTTTTGGGTGTATGTCACTCCATGGCTCACAAGCTCGGTGCTTTCCATCACTTGCCTCATGGAATAGCAAATGCATTACTGATAAATGAGGTTATTCGCTTTAATGCAGAAGAAGCTCCGACAAAAATGGGTACATTCTCTCAGTATGATCACCCTCACACACTTGCAAGATATGCTGAAATCGCTGATTATTTAGGATTAGCTGGAAAAACCGATGAGGAAAAGCTTGAGAATCTAATAAAACATATAGATGAATTAAAAGCAAAAATAGGCATCAAGAAAACCATCAGGGATTATGGAATCGAGGAGAAGGATTTCCTTGAATCATTAGACGAGATGGTGGATCAGGCCTTTGATGATCAGTGTACTGGTGCAAATCCTCGTTATCCGCTTATGAGCGAGATAAAGCAGATGTACCTTAATGCATATTACGGAACAAACCAAAAAGTTTAAGGAGGGGATTAATATGAAGCTGGAAAACATTATTGCTGCTAGGACTGACAAAACCATATATCGGGATGGAGATCTTGCAATCAAAGTTTTTGGCGAAAGTTTTTCAAAAGCAAATATTCTCAATGAAGCACTTAATCATGCAAGGGTTGAGGAAACCGAGCTAAACATCCCTAAGCTTATCGAAGTAAGAATGATTGAAGGGAAATGGGCCATTGTTACTGAATTCATAGAAGGTACAACACTGGCGAAACTGATGGAAGATAACCCCGATAAGTATGATGAATACCTGGAGCTGTTTGTTGATCTGCAAATGAGGACCCATGCTCAAAAAGCTCCTCTACTTAACAAGTTGAAAGATAAAATGCATAGAAAAATTTCCGAAACTACTTTGGATGCAACAACCAGATATGAGCTGCATACACGTTTGGAAGCTATGCCCAAACACAAAAAGGTTTGCCACGGCGATTTTAACCCTACTAATATAATTATTAACAATGAAGGCGTACCATATATTCTGGACTGGTCTCATGCGACCCAAGGAAATGCCAGTGCCGATGTGGCTAGAACATACCTCTTGTTCTGCCTAGCCGGTGATACAAAAAATGGTGATAAATATCTGGATTTATTCTGTAAGAAGAGTGATACCGCAAAGCAATACGTTCAAAAATGGTTGCCCATTGTTGCTGCTTCTCAATCGGTCAAAGGCAAACCAGAAGAAAGGGATTTTTTGCTTCGTTGGGCTGATGTTGTTGAATACGAGTAGCATTTTAAGAAGATTATCATGAGAATTACGTGACCATATTTATAGGTAATAATAGTGCAAAATAAGTAAACCACTGTATACCAAACGGTATTACGGTGGTTGGGCAGGATGGAAAAGTATTCAATTTTCCATCCTGCCCAATTTTTTTATTAGGCGCGTCCAGCGAAGCTGGACCGCACTTGTCGTTAAAGTCCGCCCCCAGTAATCGCGGAGCCGGGTAGCTAATCCCGGTGTGCCACAGTAATGATATTTGACCAATCATTCTTGATATTTTCTTACGGTGGAACGCCGCCATACGGAATCTTTGCTTGATTGTTTATAACAAGCAAATAAAAGAAGGCATTGAATTAAAAAAATAATATGATTATAATTAATATACAATCAAATAGTGCATGACGGTGCATGAAAATGCTCAATAGGGAACCGGGTGCAACCCCCGGACTGTCCCAGCAACCGTGAAGCTGACGAAACGGCTGATGCCACTGTAACAGGTTTTTGTTAAAATCTTTATGGGAAGGTGCCGCGTAGGATGAAGCAAAGTCGGTAGACCTGCCGTGATGTTATGTTTCTTCTGGGGTTTAAGAGTAAAATTTTTGAATTATGCATCATCCGTACTTTTGCCCCGCCCAAAAAGCGGGGCTTTGTCATATGGAAGAAACCATACTTTGATTGGAAATATACATAAAAGTGAGAGGAGTCTTCCGAAATGAAGAAAGTTTTATTCGTTTTTATTGCTATTGCAATCATCTTAACATTTTCATCATGCGGATCACAGCAGAATACTAATGAATCACTGGTTGTTATAGACAGCAGAGGTACAGAGGTTACATTTGATAAAACTCCTGAGAAAATAGTCTCATTAATGCCTTCTAATACTGAAATACTATTTGCCTTAGATTGCGGTGATAAACTCATTGCTGTCAGTGATTACTGCAATTATCCTCAAGAAACTTCCGATATACCAAAACTACCTTCGGGTGAGCAGCTTAGTATTGAATCAATAATAAGTTTGAGCCCCGATGTTGCCATTATCGGAAATATGGCGGCTATGGCGGATCAGGTAAATCAACTGGAACAGGCCGGAGTAAAGGTAATAATTACCGAGGCTAATAACCTTACTGATACCTATGGAATTATTGAAATGTTAGGTACGGTTATGGGAAAAGAAAAGGAAGCTGAAAACATCGTAAAAGATATGAAAAACGGCTTTGAAAAAATAAAAAAAGAAGTTGAGAACAAGGATTCACAAAAGGTATATGTAGAGGTTTCCCCACTTGAATATGGGCTTTGGTCATGCGGAGAAAATACCTTTATTCAGGAGCTTATCAACATTGTAGGTGCTAAAAATATATTCGATGATATCGAAGGATGGGCCGCAGTTTCGGAAGAACAGGTCATAGCCCGGAATCCTGACGTTATCCTTACCACATCAAGCCCTTTGACTGGTATTGAAGACCCTGTGGGAGAAATTTTATCAAGGGAAAACTGGAGCCAGATTGAAGCGGTTAAAAATAGCAAGGTAGTGATGCTGGACTCGGATATGATAAGCCGTCCCGGTCCAAGGCTTTTGGATGCGGCTAACGAGCTTGTGAAGGCTATTTATGGTGAATAAAATATAGAAGGATAGATTATGATAAAGCCCGCATTAATAAATAAAAACAGTGGAAAACACGGTGCAACCGCGCTTACAGGAGTAATTGGAGCGCTGTTGTTCTTTACTACGTTTTTTTTCGCTATATCGGTAGGAAGTGTGGGATTTTCCTTTTCTGATACCTTAAGAGTATTGTCCAACTATTTGTTAGGTGTTGGAGATACGAGTGATATTCCGGAAAATCTAATCACAATAATTATAAATGTCCGTCTTCCCAGAGTTATTCTTGCCGCCTTAGTAGGGGCAGCCCTCTCGCTTTCAGGAGCGGCGATGCAAGGTCTGCTCAAAAACCCGCTGGCTGACGGTTCTACACTAGGAATTACTTCAGGGGGAGCTCTGGGGGCGGTTATTTCTATTGCCACCGGCTTTAATCTTCCTTTTTTTCCAAACAGCGGGTTAATACTCATGAGTATTTTGTTCTCATTTTTATCTCTGTTATTAATCCTGACTCTTACCTATAAAATAGATTATAACTTGTCTAATCAGACTATTATATTGACCGGTGTTATCTTTTCCATGCTTGCAAGCAGCATAACCAGCCTTATTGTATCATTGTCGGGTAATAATCTGAAACAGGTGGTATTCTGGACTATGGGTTCATTTTCTGGAAGAGGCTGGTCCCACGTTGCCCTTATGATGCCGTTTTTTTTAATAACAGCAACGCCGCTATTATGCTTAAGCCGTGAGCTGGATGCATTTTCGTTAGGCGAGGAGCAGGCTAAATATATTGGAGTCAGTACTAAAAGGGTTAAGCTCATTATTCTTATCTTAGTGTCGGTATTAATAGGAGTATCTGTCGCAGTCAGCGGTACTATCGGATTTGTGGGTTTGGTCATTCCGCATATAACAAGGTTTATAACAGGTCCCAACCATAAAAAACTGCTTCCGTTTTCTGTTCTTTTTGGTGCGAGTTTTCTCATGGCTACCGACTTATTGTCCCGAACCGTTCTGAGCCCAGCGGAATTGCCTATCGGGGTGGTTACCTCATTAATCGGAGCATTACTATTTATTTATATTTTCTATAGCAAAACCAGAGCGAAAGGATAGAATATTCATATGCTTGAAGTAGATAGCCTGTCGGTTAAAATAGGGGAAAGAAAAATTGTGGACAATGTTTCCTTTGTATTAAAGGAACATGATATTTTAATTGTTATGGGCCCCAATGGCGCTGGCAAGACCACGCTTTTCAAAGCAATTATGGGTATTATTCCACACGAAGGCAAAGCGTTGCTGGATAAATCTGATATAAAGACTTTCAGTACTAGGGAATTGGCAAAAAAAATAGGGGTTCTGACCCAAAAACATCAACCTCGGTTTGCCCATTCAGTATATGATGTGGTAAGCCTTGGGCGGTATGCATACCAGAAAGGATTATTTGCAAGTCTCGATAAAAATGACAAAAAGAAAATAGATGATGCTTTAAAACTGACAGGAATATATGACATTAAAAATCAGTCTGTTTTAACCTTGTCAGGTGGCGAGCTGCAAAGAACATTTTTGGCTCAGCTTTTTGCTCAGGAGCCTAAGATACTGATTCTGGATGAGCCGACAAATCATTTAGATTTGCAATATCAGATTGCTATTTTTGATATAATAAGAGAATGGGTGAAACAAGATAACAGAGCGGTAATGGCGGCGGTTCATGACATAAATACGGCTTATTCCTATGGGAACAGAGCTATTTTGATGAACGAGGGAAAAGTGCATGTACAAGGCTCTGTGGAGCAGGTTTTAGACCGGGAACATTTAAAGGCTGTCTATAAGGTAGATGTGGTAGACTGGATGCAAAGCCTTCTAAGATACTGGGATTTGCAATAGAAGGTATGAGGGACTGCAAAAGCATTGAGGCGGAAAGTGAACTAATATGGAACATTATTATAGTGAAAAACCACAATCAGAAATACGGGAGCATAGATTTAGGTATGAAATCAATGGAAAAGAGCTTGAATTCATATCTGTAAGCGGAGTTTTCGCTTTTAGCGAAAAGATTGATAAAGCATCGGAACTTCTTATTAAAAGCTTCAGACCATCATGCGCAGGAAATTTTCTTCTTGACCTTGGCTGTGGAATAGGGCCTATTTCATTATATATTAAGTCGCGTTACCCACATCTGCAGGTTACTGCCGTTGACATTAATGAACGGGCGGTATTTTACACTGAAAAGAATGCTAGGTTAAATGATCTTAGTATAGAAGTTCTTAAAAGTGATCTTTACTCACAGCTTGATGGGCGGCTTTTTGGGGATATATTATCCAATCCACCAATTGCTGCTGGAAAAGCATTGAACTCACGCCTGATTTATGAAGCAAAAAATCATCTGTTAAAAAACGGAGCTCTTTGGCTTGTGGCATATCATAATAAAGGTGGAGAAACTTTAAAACGAATTATGAATGAAGCCTTTGGCAATGTAGAGGACATTGAGAAAAAGGGCGGAATTCGGGTTTACAGGTCGATAAATCTTTAAAATATACTATTTAGGGAGACCAGGTATTTACTTGGAAGATTTATATGTTAAACCTGAAAAGAGAGGGAAGGGTATAGGAAATATTATACTTTCTTTTCTTGCTAATTTGTGTGTGGAAAGAAGGTGTGGAAGATTAGAATGGTGGTGCTTGGATTGGAATCAGTCATCAATTGAATTTTATAAGTAAATAGGTGCAGTTCCAATGGATGAATGGACAGTCCCCTTGTCTATTCCGAAGGGAGATTCTTGCGGCCGCGAAAACAGAATAATGCAACTATAATACCATCAGACAAAAACATACAGATAATAGCCTCTCAGTACATGGAAATTCGTCAGAAATGTAAGCTTGACAATATTAAAGCGCCGGTGATACAATAATTGAGCGTGTGAACATAGCAGTTCGCATGTTTTTGTGTTGTGTAAATATTAGAGAGCACACAAGGTCCGGAGGATTTACAGTGATTGAATTGCTGAAAACGAAAAGAAAAGTTGTGGGCGTGAAACAGACTAAAAAGGCAGCGGAACAAGATGAGCTGGAGATGGTTTTTATTGCTTCTGATGCAGATCAAAGAGTTGTTGCACCGATAAAACAGCTTTGTGAGAGTAAGGGCATAAGTGTTCACACCACAAGCACAATGAAGCAGCTTGGCAAAGCAGCAGGCATTGATGTTGGTGCTGCAATTGCTGGCATATTACGCTAATTGAGAAATTAACGTAAACGTTATTAGTAATTAACGTTATAACGTTAATATAAATAATGAAGTTAAGGAGGTGAAAAGCAGAATGCCAACATTTAACCAGTTGGTCAGAAAGGGCAGAGAGAAAGTTTTGTACAAATCAAATTCTCCGGCTTTACAGACAAGTATGAATACTTTGAAGAAAAAAGCCACTATATTGAACTCTCCACAGAAGAGAGGCGTTTGTACAGTAGTTAAAACCGTTACTCCTAAAAAACCTAACTCAGCTCTTCGTAAGGTTGCGAGAGTGCGCCTGACAAACGGTATCGAAGTAACCGCATATATTCCTGGTATCGGACACAACCTACAGGAACACAGTGTTGTTCTTATTAGAGGTGGTCGTATAAAAGACTTGCCTGGCGTAAGATATCATATTGTACGCGGTACATTGGATACAGCAGGTGTTACTAACCGCAAACAGAGCCGCTCAAAGTATGGCGCAAAACGCGCTAAGAAAAAGTAGAATCTTTGGTTAAGAGCTACTTTAAAAATTAATAATTTGCAGGACGAATCAACGTGCCAGACGTTGTCAATATATATTTTTTTGATGCGTTTCGCACTGACGAGCCTTAGATAACTAGGTTCGAGTACCTGTGATACCGGGTGATACACCCGTAGTTATCATGCAAAGGAGGGAAGAAAAGTGCCAAGAAGAGGACACATTCCAAAAAGAGATGTTCTGCCGGATCCAATATACAATGATAAGACGGTTTCAAGACTTATTAACAGTATAATGTTGGACGGCAAAAAAGGTATTGCTCAGAAGATTTGTTATGATGCCTTTGATATAATCAAGGAAAAGACTGGTAAGAATCCCCTTGAAGTATTTGAAGAAGCTATGAATAACATAATGCCTGTACTCGAGGTTAAAGCCAGAAGAGTCGGCGGAGCAACCTATCAGGTTCCTATGGAAGTTAGACCTGAAAGAAGGCAAACTCTTGGTTTGCGTTGGCTTACCAGCTATGCTAGGAAAAGAAGTGAACGCACCATGAAGGAAAGACTTGCCGCAGAAATTATGGACGCAACAAACAACTTGGGTGGAGCCGCTAAGAAAAAGGATGACACCCATAAGATGGCAGAGGCCAATAAGGCATTTGCACATTACAGGTGGTAAAATTATAAATGTAGCAAACATCGCACTACTACATCGGAAGGAGGGTATCGATGCCCAGAGAATACAGCTTAGAAAACACACGTAACATCGGTATTATGGCACA
>JAAYNX010000209.1 GCA_012520615.1 Clostridiaceae bacterium
ATCATTAATTTCCATAATGATCACACTCCCGTCATCGAGCTTTGGCACTATACAGCTTAGGTAATAACCAGCTACATTAAACAAAACCTTAATTCGGCAATGTCTGTTTACCCATTGGAGTCTCTCGACTTTTCCGGGCAGCAGCGTTTTTCTGTATAGGAGCCTCACCTAATAGAGAATAACTATTCTTGTAATCATCTCAATTATAGACATTATTGCAGGGAACGTCAACTAAAATGTTACCCCCGACAGCGGATAAAAGCTGTTATTTGTACGAATTTGTCTTCTTTTGTCATTTTAGATTTATTGCTTTATTATATTGGATAAAGATGGTATTATTAACATAGACGGGTAAGCCGGATTCTTTGTTTAAATAGGTGCGTTCTTATGAGAATTGGTTTTATTATAGGAAACTTAAATGATGATTATTGTAACAAAATATCTAAATTTGTTAGCCAGAAGATTTCATCGTTAAAGGCTCATGTAGTTATTTGTGAGTGTGCTGATATAAAAAGCGATACTCCGATAGATTGTGTTTATAATACTCTTTATAGGTATGCCGCCTGTGATTGTTTAGACGGAATAATAATTGCCCCATCTACTTTTTTATATCAAAACATAGGTGAATTGGTAAAAAAACTGGCTAAAAAGATATCAAAACCCATTGTTTCCATGGGGCTTCCTATAGAAGGTATTCATTCGGTAATCATCGATTATACCGCTGCTTTCGATGATATTATTTCTCACTTTATTTCCCACGATATCAATAGCTTTGCATTTGTAAGCGACCCTTTTTCTACACCCGTTTTTAATCTGCGTTACCAAGCATTCTTAAACGCAATAAGAAAAAATGGGTTGGAAATTCCTTCAGAATTAATACTGGAGGGAACCGGTGGCTATATGTCCGGATATAATTGTGCTAGAAAACTTGCCCCTCTTATTAGAAAAGGCTCTGTAAAAGCTGTTATTTGTGCAAGTGATGACATTGCACTTTCAGTTATCAGATATTTTTCCGAAAACAACATAAATGTACCCTGTGATGTAAAGATAATCGGACTTGATAACACAAGTAATGACTCCTTCTATATTCCATACCTTACCACCATCGACATATGTTTGGAGCAAGCTTTTGAGAAAGCCGTCTCGGTTTTATATGAACAAATTTTCGGAAATAACCAAACACTCACACACTACTATAAGCCAGAGTTAATTATAGGTTTATCCTGCGGTTGTGACAAAAATGATCAGATTAAAAATGATTTTCGTATTCCATGGACTTGCTTTCATGGGTTGAAGGCCATACCGCAAGCTTCAGAAGGCGAAGATATTATTCCAAAGCTGACTCAATATCTTGCCTTAAACAATGTTTCTCATTGTTTCATAGTTAAATACTGTAATCCTATTAGTGCTGAAATCTCAGCAGATGAAGCCGAAAAGTACATGGGAACGCTGTTTTTCGGGTTTTCTAAAGGTAAGTGCGTTACCCTTGCTAAATCTTTTTCCACTTTGGATATTCTCCCTAGCCACATCATGAATAAAATAAGCGAGCCCATGCTTATTAAACCAATATTTATAAGCAATATTACCTTCGGGTTTTTGTTTATTTCTGTATCAATGCACATGGCGCCATTGATCAACGATTTGGGTAATGAATTATCCCTGTATTTTTCCAGTAAATATTTTAATGAAGAGTTTATGGAATTAGAGAAAAAGAACAATGAAGCCCGTGAAAGTTTGATGATTTCAAATAAGCGGCTTAATGAATTAACTGTAAAAGAAAATCTGGATAAGCTTGAAAATGTGCGTCAGCTTGCTTCAAATATGCTTCAGAAGCGCAAGGGTATAACCGGAGAATATATTTTAATTGTTGTAGAAATAGTAAACTATCAAAACATTAATGAACAATATGGTTTTTCCGAGGGTGAATATGTTATCTCCTGCGTTTCAAACATCCTTGCTAATTCAATTAGAGATGACGATTTCTTATCGCATCAAAGCTTTGAGCGTTATGTACTTTTAGTTAAGAATATTCAACAAAACCCAATACAAACAATCAGTAAGCGATTTTTAGACGCTCTTGAAGAGCTAAATCAATCAAATGATAAGCCTTATAAAATCAGCGTTTGTTGGGGTTCTGCCACAGCAAATATGGAAAGCAATATAGAAGAAGCTTACAGTCTAGCAGAAGAAAATCTCTTGGACGCAAAACAGAAAAGACTACTGAATCTATAATTGCAGTAGTCCTTACCCAATTTAATTTCTTATTCAGCAATCAATCCTGTCTAAGAGCTTTTATTACACTTAGCTTCATAGCTCGTCTGGAAGGTAAAAGCCCTGCTATCAGGCTTGCAATAGGAGCAAAAAGCAATGCAATTGCTGATAGCCAAATAGGTATGTATGAAGAATTCAGTCTTACTTCTCCCTCAGGAGTCCAAATAACCGAGCCTCCCAAACTTACATTAAACTTATTTAACAGGTAGGATAAAAGGTAACTGAGGGCGACACCTAAAACCCCTCCAAATACGCCTATCCACCAAGCTTCCAGCATGAAAAGCCTCATAATATCCTTAAGTCTGGCTCCTATAACCTTGATAATACCAATCTCGCGAGTACGCTCATAAATAGACATATACATAGTATTTGCAATACCGATAGCTGCAATTATAAAGGACATTATACCTATTCCCAGAAGAATTTGGCGTAATCCTGCTGATTGCTGCTTCATATCATCGAGTATTTGTATTGGGCTAAAGCACTCATAACCATACTCTTTTATTTTGTCCATGATATTAACAACTTCATTTATATTTTCAGCTTTTACAATTACACGCTCATACCCTTTATCGGTGCTATTTCCGGATCCTCCCATAATATACATATCACCGTAAACCATGCCATAGCTCATTCCACCGCCTGATGAATTGCCGTTTTTCTTGTTCCATTTTTCTATTTCCTTTTGATACTGTTTTACCGTTTCAAAGGGCATTATAATCGACCAATCATATTCCGAACCGCTTTCTCCGATAAGACCAACTGCTTCAACACTGACGGGCTTAGCCTTAACTTTCGGTTGAGATTCTCCTCTCTGCGGTTTTTCTCCATAATTCCAATCCCAGCTTATAGTAACCTTCTCCTGAGTAAGATCAAAATCTTCGGGGGCAGGCTCCCAACTGTAACGGGATGCTTTAGGATTATAGAAACTCTGGGCCACATATTTGCCTACAATCATGTGGTCCGTATCCCCTTCCTGCAAAGCCCTACCCGAAATAATTGGAATATCCAACAGTTCGATCATATCAGCCTTGATTCCCAAAATATTAGCATGAGAAACATATTTACCTGCCATCATTTTTACGCTAAGGTTTATGACAGGAGTAGCTCCCTGCACACCTTTGATCTTTTCAAGCTTGAGTATCATATTATCGTCCAAAGTCGGGATGTCATTTCCATCAGGAGTTTTACCACCTTGGTTAAAATTATAGACGAGAATTTGCATTATATTGCCCATTTGATTTACTTGGGCCATGAAGTTCCTTTCCATGGCTATACCCAAAGAAAGCATGACAACAATGGCACAGCAACCAATCATAACTCCCAAAACGGTGAGAAATGTACGAAGCTTGCGACGCCACAAGTTTTTAATGCTTAGAAAAAGCGTATCTATTAGCTTCATTAAAACTCAAACTCCTTGTCTTTCTTGCGCTTACGTACCACTAACACAATTGTTACAACAACCCCTATAACGACTACACCTAGAATTATATAGAACCAAGGACTTGTGAAAAAGTTCTTATCTGTAGGCTCATCTTCCATTCCGGGCATATCGCCACCCACAGGGAAATCCTCTCCTTCAGGAGGCATCATCATTTCCATGACATTCATTGAAAAATCTTTAACTACCTCATGAACCTCACCGCTGGCATTTTCAAATTGGAATATAATCTTGCCATTTGCCTCGCCTACAGTCATTGGTATAAGGCTTAGTTCAAAATACTCTACTCTACCGGATTCAAAATTCCCGAAATAATTACTCTTTGGCTGAGCTTCAAAATCCCCTTCAACACGAAGTTTTACATTGTATATTTCGGTTTTGCCCAGATTATACATCTCGAAGGCTGTAAAAACAGGGAACCCCATTGATGTTTCCGTTGGCAATGACAATTCGGAAACCTCGAACCTAGAAGGCTGATAAACAGGAATACCTATTAGTTCCGTTGCAGTATACTGTGTTCCCTGATCGTCTTCATACTCAAATGATACGCTCACGGTGTATGTCTTAGACTTAGCATCGGGGATGGTGTAAAGTGTTACATCCCAACTTGATGAACCCTGTGGGTTAATTTTGTCTATATAGAAGGTATTACTGCTGCCTACAGGAGTAAATACATTTCCTGTTTCATTGGAAGCTTCGGTTACCGAAAAGCTGCCTTTTATATTGCGTACAGTCTTGGATGCGTGAGTGTTTAAAAACTCCATGTTTAGTTTGAAGTTTTCTCCCGCATTAACAAGTGTAGGCTCGGAGGAATAACTCTTTATGATGATTTTAGGAACATTCTTGCCCTCAGCGCTACCTGTAGAATCTGAATCCACAAATACCGATATTGCCTGGGAAATTGCCGTTCCGTCATTATCGTCCACCGGCGCAACATTGATGGTAATGGGAACCCCACCTCTTGCGGCATCGGGCTTTGGCTGGAATTTGAAGGTAATATTTTTAACTTCTCCTTTTTTCAGGCTCTGAATAAAATGCAGATTCTGCGAAACCGGAAGCAATGATTCTGTTCCGTCCGCCGATACCCTAATCTGGCCAGAATCAAATGCGCCGCTGTTTTTAATTTTTACAACAACATCGAAAGAATCACTAGTTTTTACCGTCGTCATTGAGGATTTTATTTCAAGAATCTCCAGAATGCTTCCTCCGCCACTACCAGCCACGGGAATCCATATTTCCTG
>JAAYNX010000012.1 GCA_012520615.1 Clostridiaceae bacterium
CCAAAGTACACGGCAATAGTATAAAGTACTGTCTCACTGGAACCCATAATTGTGGATAAAACTCGCCCTATGTATGTATCGGCTCCATATATTTTAATTTGTTCACTGAATAGCCCTAGAGATGCACTTCCTGAGAATGGACGTATCAAGAGGACAGGCACGGTTTCGGGAGGGATTCCGATTAAACCTAAAGGCCTGGAAATTAAATTAGTCAGAATATCAATAAGCCCCGACGCATTTAAAATAGAAACTGCCGCTATGATTCCCACCATTGTGGGAAGAATGTTGAAGGCTGTTTCGGCGCCTTCTCTAGCGCCCTCGATAAATGCATCAAAGACAGGAATACCCTTGAAATAAGCCACTAAAACCACTATAAGTATGACTCCCGGAATTGAAAAGCTTGATAATAAATCCATGTAATCATCCCCTTATAATATAAAATTTTTCCATAATCTTTGTCGCAATAATACCCGAAATCAGGGAAATAAAAGATGCTATCCAAATACATGGAATAACTGATGAGGGATTAGAAGAACCTGCTTGCTGGCGTATAATAAGAACCGTCGAGGGAATAAGCTGGATGCAAGCTGCATTCACTACACCGAACATTACCATTGCGTTGCTTGCAATTACTGAATTATTATTCACGTTTGAAAGCTCCTTCATAGCCATAATGCCCAGTGGAGTAGCGGCATTTCCCAAGCCTAGAAGGTCTGCGCTGATACTCATGGCTATGGCGCTGTTTGCGGGGTGGTCTTTCGGTATACCCGGGAAAAGGTATCTAAAAACTCCTTTAAGCATCTTAGCCAGCCCATTTACAAGGCCCCCTTTTTGTGCTACTTTCATAATGCCCGACCATAGACACATGGCTCCAAGCATTGTAATAACCAAGTTTACTGAATTAACGCAGCTTTCCAAAACAGAATCAGACACTTCACTCATTCTGCCTGTAAGAATTCCGGTTAGAACCCCGGCTAAAACCATTATTACCCAAATTGTGTTCAGCATAAAATCAATCCATCTAAGGTACTCTCTCTTAATAAATATAGAAAATATAGTTTTTTATTCTTAAAAAGCGAATGCATCATATAACACCAAATATGTATACTTTTCAAACATAATTTAGTAAAAATCGTAAATAAAGTGATATATTATGTTGACCACTGCTACAATTTTATGGTATTATGTCTTATAGAAAAAAAGACTAGGGGGGAGTTTGGTGAAATCAACCGGTATTGTAAGAAAAGTAGACGAATTAGGTAGAGTAGTTCTGCCTATCGAGCTCAGAAGAACACTTGATATCGCCGAAAAAGATGCTCTTGAAATTTATGTAGACGGAGCAACTATTATCTTAAAGAAATACGAGCCTGCTTGTATTTTCTGTGATAATGCGAAGGATGTCAAAGTCTATAAGGGCAAGAATATTTGTTCTGATTGCTTAGCACAACTTAAGCAAGAGTAGCAGATATATATAAAAGGTCGTTTCGCTAAGAAACGGCCTTTTATGTATATCGTTATTAATACTTAGAAAACACTTCCACAAAAATATCTGCAGCTTCCTCCATAAGTTCTCGGGTATGGGTTGCAGTATAACTAGTTCTTATCATGCTTTGCCCTTGAGGCACAGCAGGCGAAATAACAGGATTAACATATACCCCTTCATTCAAAAGCTCTTTGCAGAGAATAAATGTTCGGGTGTCTTCATAGGTCATGATTGGAATTATTGGGGTTTCAGTCTCGTTTAGAGGAATATTTCTTTCTCTTAATAGATCTCTCATATAATCGGAAATCTCTTTTAAATTCCTGACTCTTTCGGGTTCGTTTTTAAGAATATTTAAAGCGCAGAGTGCAGATGCAGCATTAGCCGGGGGAATAGATGCGCTAAAGATAAACGGGCGCGATGTATGTTTAACATAGGAGATAACATCAGCACTTGCGGCCATATATCCGCCTAAGCTGGCAAGCGATTTGGAAAATGTCCCCATCAAAATATCAACATCTTCCTCTAACCCAAAATGTTCCGCAGTACCACGGCCATGTTCACCAAGTACGCCAAGGCCATGGGCATCATCAACCATAACACGGGCGCCGTATTTTTTCGCCAATGCAACTATTTCGGGAAGTTTACATATCTCTCCACCCATACTGAAAACGCCGTCGGTAACGATAAGGATACCTTTTGATTCAGGCACTTCCATCAGGGCCTTTTCCAAATCTTCCATATCACTGTGCTTATAGCGAACCATTGTAGCATAGCTTAAACGGCATGCATCATAGATGCTGGCGTGGTTTTCCTTATCGCAAAGAATAACATCATTGCGACCTGCTATAGCCGAGATTATTCCTAAATTAGACTGGAAGCCTGTGCTGAAGGTAATGCAAGCATCTTTTTTAAGGAACTCAGATAATGCGTTTTCAAGTTCCAGATGCAACTCTAATGTTCCATTAAGAAATCTGGAACCACTGCAGCCGGAACCATACTTTTCTACAGCTTTAATAGCTGCTTCTTTAACCCTGGGATCCGAGGTCAGACCCAAATAATTGTTTGAACCAATCATTATGGTTCGATGGCCTTCCATCGACACAACAGTATCCTGCCCTGACTGAAGAGCATGAAAGTAAGGATAGATTCCTGCTTCGATTGCCTCTTTTACCAATGTAAAGTCAAAGCATTTTTCAAATAGATCCATGGCAACATCTCCCTTAATCAGAGAAATTTATTATTATGACCTGATTATATTACCAGCATCATAAAAACACTATCTTATTGTATCATATTAATGTCAAATATCCAGTATTATTTAATTTAACATATCTCTATGATGTTTTGCTAAATTGTCTGCCTTATAATACAATTAGTTAAGGAAAAGGTATGTAATTTGCAAAAATAAATAATTCGTCATAAAAGGCGGTAGAAATATGGAAAATCAAGTGGTTATTGTTACCGGAGCATCTGCGGGCATAGGTAAGGCTACAGCAGAATATCTTATGAGCAAAGGATTTCATGTATATGGAACCTCAAGAAAAGCCGTGGGAAATATTGAGGATAATATTGGTTATGATTTGCAAAGCGGAGGATTTATCCGAATGATACCGTTAGACGTAACTTGTGAGGATTCGGTAAAGACCGCAGTAAACAATGTTATCGCCAAGGAAGGACGAGTAGACGTTCTTGTAAGCAATGCAGGTACAGGTATTGCCGGTTCTATAGAGGATGTTGCGCTGTCAGAGGCAAACTATCAATTTGAAATAAACTTTTTCGGAACACTTAGAGTAATAAAAGCTATACTTCCATATATGCGGGAGCAGGGTTACGGAAAAATTATTGCTATAAGTTCGGTAGCAGGATTTATATCTATTCCCTATCAAGCCCATTACAGCGCCAGTAAATTTGCCATGGAGGGCCTAATAGAAGCTCTCAGATATGAGGTGGCTCCTTTTGGAATCAAAGCCTGCTTGATTGAGCCGGGAGATACAAAAACTGATTTTACAAAAAGTCGCATAGTGGCTAAGGGTGCAAATGAAGGTTCGGCTTATCATACGAGATTTACAAAGTCTTTAGCCCGCATGGAGAAGGATGAACAAAGCGGTGCTTCCCCTGTGATGGTCGCAGAAGCTATTTATAAGATGATTAAGAAGAAAAACCCTCCTGTTCGCTCAGTAGTTGGATTCCAATACAAGCTGGTTTTGTTCTTGAAAAGAATATTACCTACCCAGATATTAGAAAAAGTTGTGGGATCACTTTATAACTAAATTTATGCTTCCTGCAAAGCTTCTAAGTATTGGAGCGGTATTTTTGCACAAAGGAGACTGGAACAGTCTATTTGTGACTCATAATAGAATATCCATACTTGATTCTATATTTCTGTATGATAAAATATTTCTAGAATTTTCGATTTTTATCTTGATATTTTTCCTTATTCACTGACTGAATGTCAATAAGAAAGAAAAAACAAAGAATAATGTCTTAATCTGTGGCTGGTTGATAACTAAATTAAGATGTTTCCCGTCTCTATATAAGACGGGAAACACTTCGTTTTTAAACGGGCACACGTGGCCTTATTGAGTTTAAAATGGAATCAATCGGCGATACTAAGGACATTGTAAACTTATTGGTTTTCGGTAATGAATGAGGATTAATAAATATGCAGGAGGGAAAAACAAATGGAATTTCTCGAAAAACAGTTCCAACTTAAGAAGAATGGAACCAATGTCAGAACAGAGGCTATTGCGGGTATTACAACATTCGTTACTATGGCCTACATCCTCTTTGTCAATCCGCTTATACTTAGCGGAGCTAACGGTATGCCTGCTGGTGGGGTATATGTAGCTACTATTCTAGCCGCCGTTATCGGAACTCTGATTATGGGACTTGTCGCCAATGTTCCATACGCCCAGGCTCCGGGTATGGGGCTTAATGCACTGTTTGTTGCTATTGTAACTATTGAAGGTGGCTTTACTTGGCAACAGGCTTTAGCTATCGTATTTATCTGTGGTATTATCAATATCATCATAACAGTAACCCAAATCAGAAAAATGATTATCAAAGCCATCCCCAGATCACTCCAGTATGCCATCGGCGGTGGTATAGGACTTTTCATTGCCTACATTGGATTCAAAAACGCTGGATTTATTACGTTCTTTCAAGATGGAGCGACTTACGGGCAGACTCTTACTAACTTTACAAACGCCAGCACTCAACTTGCGTTAATAGGATTGGTTATAATTGCAATTCTTATGGTACTTAAAGTTAAAGGCGCAATTCTGCTTGGTATCATTGTAACAACTTTGATAGGTATACCTATGGGAGTAACAGTTCTGGGTGGAGCCTCCGCTTATAAGTTGTCGGATATTTCTCAGACATTCCTGGCATTGGATATCGGAGGTCTTTTTGCAGATCCTTCAAAGATTCTTTTAGTTATAACAACTATTTTTGCATTCAGTCTTTCCGATACATTTGATACAATCGGAACCTTTATCGGAACAGGCAGAAAGAGCGGAATCTTTGATGAAAAGGATGAAGCAGAACTGTTTAAAGGCAAAGGCTTTAAGTCAAAAATGGATAAGGCTCTCTTTGCCGACGCAACCGCAACTTCAATAGGCGCATTGTTTGGAACCTCCAACACTACCACCTACGTAGAGAGTGCGGCAGGTATCGGTGTAGGCGGCAAAACCGGTTTAACATCAGTATTTACCGCAGCACTATTCCTGATATGCCTTGTTTTCGCACCTGTTGCAGGCATTGTTCCCGGTGCAGCTACAGCTCCTGCGCTTATTATAGTAGGTATCCTTATGATGGATTCTTTTGGTAGGATTGAGTGGGGCAACTTTGATGAAGCACTTCCCGCATTCTTCACTGCAGTAGGCATGCCTTTTGCCGGTGGAATTACAAACGGAATAGCCATTGGATTTATATTCTATGTGCTTGTAAAGATTTGCAAAGGCAAGTTTAAGGAAGTACATCCTATTATGTATATTACAGTCTTATTGTTTCTTTTGAATTTTGTTATAACTGCTTTGTCTTAATATGTAATAATAAATAGTAGTATATTAAAAGGCTGTCTCGGTAATAAGAAGGCGGCCTTTTAGCTTCCTATGACGCGCTTTACACAACAAAAGCCCCAAATAATTCACAGAAAATTTACTTTCCGTTCATTACATTAGCTTGCATTTTCGGGTTGCATAAGTAATAATGATGGCAAATCTAGATTGCTCTTTACATGTTGAGGTACAATATTAAGTGAACAAGCTATAAAATTTGATTATTAGAAGGAATAGGGTGGTGCAATGAACGCAAGGGCACATGTTCTGGTTGTAGACGACGATATTAATATTTGTGAGTTACAGAGGATATATCTTGAAAAAGAAAATTTTCAGGTAACAGTTTGCTATGATGGGAAGAAAGCAGTCGACGTGTTTAAAGAACAAGCCCCGGATATTGTAATCCTTGATATAATGCTTCCTGGCATGGACGGCTGGGAAGTATGCCGCGAGATTCGCAAAGTTAGTGCTGTCCCTATTATTATGCTTTCTGCAAAGGATGAAACATTCAATAAGGTACTAGGCTTGGAGCTGGGTGCTGATGACTATATGGTTAAGCCCTTCGAGCCTAAAGAATTAATAGCGCGCATAAGGGCGGTGTTAAGACGTTTCGGAAGGCAGGAGGATGCTCCTGAACAGGTTGTTTTCCCCGGACTTGTCATAAATAAATCCAACTATACTGTAAAACTAAACGGCAGTGATATAGATATGCCTCCTAAAGAGCTTGAATTACTGTTTTTCATTGCTTCCAACCCCAATAAAGTATTTACAAGAGAACAACTTCTGGAAAACGTTTGGGGGTTTGATTTCTTTGGGGATACCCGGACGGTGGATGTCCACATAAAAAGGCTCAGAGAAAAGTTTGAACCCGGAGAATATAAGTGGCAAATTAAAACGGTATGGGGAGTAGGCTACAAATTCGAGGTGAAATGATGATAAGAACAATGTTCGGGAAGATTCTAATTCTGGTTATAGCTGTTCTTATTATCAGCTTTACTCTAACAGGCATTATTATGAATGCCGGTCTTAATAAAATGGCTACTGAGCAGAAAGTTCAACAACTTCAAGTTGTTTCGGACAAAGTAATAAATGCTCTGGAGACGTTGCTTAAAAGTGAGTTTAATCGCGATCCGTATTTATTTATAAGCTTTATACAGACTCTTGCCAATAATGCCGATTCCCTTATTTGGATTGTAGGGGATGACGGAACTATCATTTTCTATTCGGAAATTCCAAGCTACCTAGAGGACAAATTGGAACTCTCCCAGGAAGGGTGGCCTAAGCTGCCTGATCGACGTCAATACCAAAAGCAGCCCACTGAATACGAGGTCGGTAATTTTTTTGGCCTTTTTAAAGATACAGGGGTAGATTGGGTCACAATAAATCAGCAGTTTAATATAAGAAATATTCCTCCATATAATATGGAAGCAAGCGGGGTTATACTTATTCATTCTAAGGTGCCAAGCATCTATCAGCTTAAAACTTCTATAATAATAATTTTTATTGTTTCGGGATTAGTCGGATGTATAATTGCTCTACTTTTTGTGACACTTTTAACCAAGCGCATTACCAAACCAATAAATCAGATGAAACTTGCAGCAAGAAGGGTAGCATCGGGAGAGTTTTCCGAAAGGATAAGCACAAAAGGTAAAGATGAAATTGCTGAACTCTCAGAAAGCTTCAACAATATGATTGCTGCATTGGAAAATTTAGAAAAAATGAGACGGGATTTTATCGGCAATGTGAGCCATGAACTAAGAACACCTCTTACCACGATAAAAGGTTTTATAGAAGGTATATTAGATGGTGTTATACCCACCGAAAAACAGGGAAGCTACCTTGCCATAGTATTAGATGAAACACGAAGGATGCAGGATTTAGTCAATGATTTATTGAGTCTAGCCAAAATGCAGGCAGGAGAAGTGTCTCTAAATATAACCGATTTTGATATTAATGAATTAACAAGACGATGTGTTATTAGCCTACAACAAATGTTCATAGAAAAAAACCTTGAATTCCAAGCGGATTTTGAAACAGAAAGAATGTTTGTTAGCGCGGATATAGACGCAATACAGAGAGTTATAATAAATTTGCTCCATAATGCTGTAAAATTTACTCCACAAGACGGTAAAATCAGAGTAAAAACCTATACTGATAGGGATAAGGTATTTGTTGCGGTTGAAGATAACGGAAAAGGAATTCCAAAAGAAGACTTACCAAATATTTTTGAAAGATTTTATAAGACAGACAAATCAAGAAGCGCAGATCGTTCAGGTGTTGGCTTAGGTCTTGCCATAGCGAGAAATATAATAGTTTCGCATAATGAAACAATAAAAGTGGAAAGCGAAGAAGGAAGTGGTTCTGTGTTCACTTTTAGCCTGCGTAGAACATCGGTTTCTGAGCCATACTAAAGTTAACATTTTATTCATATCTAAGTCAAAATTGAACGTTATAATAACCTTACCCGTTACCGAAATCGGAGATTTCGAACGGGTGCCCAAGAGCATTGATACTCCGTATTAATAACCTTAACCGTTACCGAAATCGG
>JAAYNX010000027.1 GCA_012520615.1 Clostridiaceae bacterium
AAATCTTGATTATTTTTAACCATACTTTTTTCTCCTTGAAAGACGAATAAAACTACAATATATCGTATTTTATTCCATTCCATTATATCCTTCTTACACTCTCTATTCAATAATCTTAATCTGATGAAGAATTATCGGACAATTCTATGAATTTGTGCGGTAACTTGCATTTTTAGACTTTTATAGATTGTTTTCAATATCGAAATCTTTTACCATTTAATATAGAGAATTATTATTAGTTGGTGGATTTAATGATGAATATGATTAATAAAAACAACATGGAAAATAAAACAACTCATCTGGAAGAAGAACTTGCCCTTCTTGAAGCCGATTTGCAAGCACATTATTGCCAAATCGGAAAAGAAATTCTGGATATGGTCGAGAGCGAGAAGGGGAAAATCAATGATCTGGTTGACGAAATCATCAAGCTTAAGAAAAAAATAGCAGTCCTGAATAATGAAATTGAATGTCCGTGGTGTATGGCATACAACTTGTCTGGCAGCCAGTATTGTAAACACTGTGGAGAAAAACTTAATGCGATTGAACGAGTAGGAGAAGAGTAGATGACAATAAATGAACAAAAACAAAACGATAATGATTTAAAACAGGTAAATACAAACGAAGCGAATAATGGCAGAGGACAAAACAGAAATAAACCACCTAATATGCCAAACAAGAGTACACAGCAAGGACCTAATATTTTTCATATTTTATTAGTTATGTTTTTTATCACTTTTATTATTAATAATTTTATTTTTAATCGTGTATCTGATGCGGTGTTAGAAATTGAGTACAGCCAATTTATTAATCTGGTGGATAGCGGCAATGTGAGTCGCGCACAACTTAGCGAAGACCAAATTATAATTGTGCTTTCGGAGCAAGCTGACTTATCAGAGGTTGAGAAGATTATTTACCCTAACGGGAGAGTTGGAAACAAACAACCTATGCCTGAAGCAGGAGATAAATTTATTACTACGCGAGTAGACGACCATAATATCGTTGACAGGTTAATAAAAAGAGACGTTGCATTTTACCAAATACATAAACAAACCGATTCATCCCCGTTTATGAGCTTCATAACCATGTGGATTATACCGACACTTATCTTGTATTTCTTCTATTTTGCTTTCATACGAAGGTTTTTGAGACGAATGAATAAAAAGAATGCAGGAGGCGGCATTGGCGGTGTTTTTGGTATCGGAAAAAGTAAGGCAAAAGAGTATAACCTTGAAAAGAGCACAGGTATAAAGTTTACCGATGTAGCAGGGCAGGACGAGGCTAAAGAAAGCCTTATGGAAATGGTTGACTTTTTGCATAACCCCAAAAAATACCATGAAATTGGTGCTAAACAACCAAAAGGCGCTTTACTTGTAGGTCCACCCGGTACTGGTAAGACTCTGTTAGCAAAGGCAGTTGCCGGTGAATCAGGTGTACCGTTCTATTCTATATCAGGTAGTGAATTTGTAGAAATGTTTGTGGGTGTTGGTGCTTCGAGAGTACGAGATTTGTTTGAACAAGCTAAAAAGAATGCGCCTTGTATAATCTTTATTGATGAAATAGATGCCATCGGTAAAAGCAGAGATAACCAAATAGGATCCAATGATGAGCGGGAACAGACTTTAAACCAGTTGTTAGCCGAAATGGATGGCTTCGGCAGTGACAAGGGGATAGTTGTATTAGCTGCGACGAACCGACCTGAAGTTTTGGATAAAGCTTTATTACGACCCGGTCGTTTTGACCGTCGTATTATCGTAGAAAAGCCCGATCTTCCCGGACGCGAAGCAATTTTAAAAGTACATGGAGTAAAAGTGAAGTTGGGTGATGATGTAAACTTACGAGAAATAGCTTTAGCAACCGGAGGAGCTACAGGTGCTGATTTAGCTAATATGATAAACGAAGGGGCCCTACTGGCAGTAAAGAATAGCCGTAAAGAAGTTTTGCAAAAAGACTTGATGGAAGCGGTTGAAGTTGTTATTGCAGGTAAGGAGAAGAAAGACAGGGTAATGAACCCGAAAGAGCGCCTTATGGTTGCTTATCATGAGGTTGGGCATGCTTTAACAAGTGCACTGCAGACAAATAGTCAGCCGGTGCAAAAGATTACCATTGTGCCACGTACTATGGGGAGCCTCGGGTACACTATGAATATGCCTGAAGAAGAACGTTATCTAATGACTAAAAATGAGTTGTTAGCGCAAATAACTACTTTATTAGGCGGACGTGCAGCGGAGATTGTAAAGTTCGGAGAAGTTACGACCGGTGCATCTAATGACATTGAGCGCGCAACTAAGCTGGCGCGCGGCATGGTAACTCAATACGGAATGAGTGATACCTTTGGTCCAATGGGACTTGAAAGTACACAAAATAAATACTTAGATGGTCGTAATGTTGCTCATCACTCTGAACAGACCGGAAAGGCAGTAGATGACGAGATCCGTAAGATTCTGGCTGAATGCCAGCAGAAGGCTATAGATTTACTTAAACGGAATAATGATGCACTTGACAGAATATCTGAACGTCTGCTTGAAAAAGAGAATATTACAGGTGAAGAGTTTATGAAGTTATTAGAGCAGGCAAATATGGATACGAGAATAAATAAAGACGATCTGGTAGCAAAGAACAATACCAATTAGATGTATACTAATCTATAATACTTGCGGTTGCTTGTGCAATAGAGTTTACCTCAATTTCATGGGCGGCCGCTTGGTGTTTATTATGTAATAAGTGCATAAAAAAGTGATTATCATAGTGTTTTATGATAAAATAACTTATCATAATATTTGTATTCATGCATAAGAACATAATGTTATAATCAACAAATACAATACTCTGCTTTGAGAGGAGAAAACAAAGAAAATGGATAATGAGATAAGCACAAAATCTTTTGATGAAAGAGAAGAGGAGATACTGTTAAAAGGGGAGTATAACAATACGGTGTTTATTGTAGGTATTGTTTTAGCAATCATTTGTATTATT
>JAAYNX010000079.1 GCA_012520615.1 Clostridiaceae bacterium
CTGAGATGTTTGAATCCTACGGTACGATTCGATTTGTAAATATGTTTCCACTAACAGTAAATGCTATATTAAACGGTGGTACATTAGTGGTCGATGAATTTGATGCATCTATTCATCCGATGGCTTTAATGAGCATTATTAATGTTTTTCACAACGATGATATAAATATAAACCGAGCTCAGCTCATATTCAATACACATAACCCTATTTTCCTTAATTCTAATTTATTTAGACGAGATGAAATCAAATTTGTAGAACGTGATGATGATACACATCTAAGCAAGCACTACTCTCTTTCTGACTTTGGAACCGCTGGGAAAAAAGGAGTTCGTAAGCATGATGACTACATGAAAAACTATTTCGTCAGTCAATACGGAGCAATTAAAGACATTGACTTCACACCTATTTTCGAAAATCTCATAGAGAGACGAAAAGAGGTGTAGGGAAATGGCACGGATGAAAGAAAACCGCAAGTATTATTTCACCGTGGATGGTGAAACAGAGCGTTGGTATCTGCAGTGGCTTCAATAAAAATTAATGCGGAAACAACCGCCAACTATACATTATCCTTGGACTGCCCAATACAAAAAGACCCTGTAAAGCGTGCTAAGTCATTAATTGTAACCAGAAAAACGGATATTACCCATGTGTTTGATTATGAGAGTAATGATGATGTACTCACAGAGCGATTTAAGATGACACTTGACAGAATGAAGCAAGCACAATCATTGGGTAAACAGATTAAATACTACAATGGATACAGTAATTTTACGTTTGAGTTGTGGATGGTTTTGCATAAGATTGATTGCAACGGATCATTATCACACAGAAGACAGTATATTACCTATATAAACAGCGCATATAATGAAAAATTTGAAGTTCTAGATCAATATAAACATGAGGCTAACTTCAAAAGAGTACTCGGCAAACTGAGCTTAGATAATGTAAAAGATGCAATCGAGCGATCAAAAAAGATTATGCAGAGAAATCAGGAATGTGGCTACACCTTACAACAATATAGAGCCTATTACTACTACAAGGAAAACCCATCTTTATATATTTGGGGAGCCATCGAGAAAATACTACGGGACTGTGGGCTTACATAAAGGATGCATTAAGAATAGGGGTACAAAATAGCCGCCCGTATGTCTGCATTTGTTTTTGTAATCAACTAAATCAATGGAGTCAAAATAATATCCGGTTTACCGTCTCCATCGGTATCATAGCTTATAATTCCATCGCTGTCGGTTGTCACCGTTACATCAGTTTTCTTGTCACCATCTCCATCATACTCGATACGGCCATTTGAATCCTGCTTTACGCCCACATCTGGATTGCTATCGTTATTTAGATCTACCGTGTAGTCGTCGGGTTCGTGATCTTTCATTGGGCTGTTATAATCCAATGGTGCGATTTCAATTCTTTGTGGTAATTCCTTTTCAGTCTTTTTTCCATGCCCCACAATACTTCCCTTAAACTTAAAAGGACCAATTTCAGGGTATTCAAAAATTACATAAGCAATAGGCCCTCTGGTTACTACCGAAACAGGATATGGCTCCGGTTCATCGTCAACCATACCCGGGTCACCTTTCTCATGATCTTTGCCCATAAACTCTAAATTGTCTAGAGTTAGATTCAGTATGCCTTTGCCAACGTAGTCCCTATGCTTAAGTGAGATAGGCTTTAAGGGATCGGCCTCCTCCTCTTTTTCAAAAATAGGGAGGAGCTCAAGATTTGCATTTCTGTCGCTCCAAAAGAGGGTTACAGCCAACGGTAATTCCATACCTTCAACAAATGTGCCAGTGTTAAACTGAACAGCACCTATGCCTAAAATAGCCTCACCTGTATATTGTCCCTGCATTGTGAAGGAGCTAGGTGCTGATTTATTAACCATGCATATATTGCACCCAAGGAACAATTCCGTTCCGTCAGGGCCAATCATTTTATATTGGTCATCTACATTCATTTCCCAATCAAATCCATAGAGTTCATGCCAATCTGCTGCGTGTTCAATATCTGATTTTGTTACCTTTTTTACTCCATATGCGGAAAAGCTGTTTACAAAGGCAATAAGACCTTTAGATTCTCCCGCTTCTACGCGATAGGTTGGCACTATAATGTAATCATCACCGTTTTCATTAAACTTAACAATTCTTAAATCCTCGGCGACTTCACTGGTTGTCATATAACAGATGCTTACAGGGTAATCTACCTGCACATCCTTGTTGCTGCCTTTTTGATTAAGGTGGAAACCTGGGTACCCATCTTTACCAGTTTTTATGGGCGTGATTTCAAATACTGTATCTTCTGATACTGAGCCTTCTACGAAGGATATTTCTAACCTAGCATTGTCTCCACATGGCATCGTTATGGTCTGGCCCTTACCAGAACTGACTTTACATTCCTGTTTTCTCGATTCATCTAATTGCAGGCCGTTATTATCTGACAGATTTTCATTATCAGATTGATATGCCTCACTACTGCTGTTCTCTTCGCCGGATGAGTTTTTTACCGTTTCCTCCGAAATTTGATTTTCACCATTTTTGTTGTCATTATCAGTTGGCTCGTGCAGTCTCGTACAACCAGTGAACATTAGGAACACGGAAATAAGAAGTAAAATGATTTTTTTCATAATAACCCTACTTTCAGATCTTATACTATGAAATTTTTTAATATTATGAAAACCAAGGGAGTGGACATGAAGCTTATTTGAGGGTATCAAATATAATCTCCCAAATCAAGCATTTACTATTACAAGCAAACACCAAGTGGAAAAGTTTTATTTCCTTGATTTTCCTACACGAAGTATAGTATTTTAATATATAAGAAAAAATCTCCAATACATGTAGATATTATATTTGTTATAAGGTATAATAAAACGCGCTATATAAAATATAACAGATAAAAGAATATCTATTTGGGATAACATTATTTGTATTAATCATTTCATAAATTCGGGGGCTTATTAATGGACAATATTTTTTTTCAAATATCGCTTGGACTTATTCCGTCAATTTGCGTGTTTCTGATTTTACTGTTTAAGCAAAAAACTCATAAAGTAAGGAACGCAATTTTTACTTCTTTGCTACTTCTCGGTTTTATAGCCGGGGTTATCGGAGGAATAGGAAGTATTAAAGGAAAGTCAAATACTGAAAGGCTTTCTGCGGACGAAAGCATAAATGTTATTTATTCATTAGCCAAATCTGGAGAGATAGAACAATCACTGGAAATTCTCAAAAGCGTAAGAGAAAACACGGTATATAATGATTCAATGGCGCTTTGTGCGGCAAGGCTTTATGCCTTAAATGGCAACTTTAAAGCTTCTAGGGCATTATTTGATAAAGCATTGAAAACATTAAAGAACAAAAAAATTAAGGAAGAATATGATGCTGTTGCTAAAGCTGCTGATGGTGAAAAAATTGATTATGTTTTGCTTTCACACTTTGACACAGGTGAAGGCTCCATGCCCGAATTAAGTTATGAAGAGGCTGCCGAGGGTGCATATGATGCTGTTGAGGAGGCTATCTCAGAAATAGTATCAAAAAATAAAGAGCAATCATATAAGCGGGCAGCAAAACTTATTGCCGATACTACAAATCAATATAACCGTTATGTTGATTATGGGGAGCTGGATAAAAAAGAGGCAGAAAAGCAATTGAAGAGAATGGAAAGTTTGAAAGAGGACTATCCCAAGCTTTTTGGCATGCCCCAGCTTCGTATTGCACGTTTGAAATTGCAGATTTTGTGTGAGGACTTTAAAGGCTTAGCAAAAGAAGTGGAACAAAATTCGGATTATAACGAACTTTTAATAGTTTCTGAATTATATATGAACTCGTACATAAAACCCTCAAATTTTTCTGATGATTACACGGAAGGATATGATGAAAAGCTCACAAAAGTAGCCCATCAGCTTGAAAAGGTGTACGATGAGTTTTATTCAGACGAAAGCAAGAATATTAGAAATTCTGTAAAAAAGCAAATTGATATCCTAGAAAATTCGGCTAAAGATCCTGTAATATTTAAGATAGAAGAGGGGCTTTTAGATTATACCAATGGCGAGAATGCCTATGACAGTACAAAAGTATTCCTCCAGCTTTCGAAAATAGCTAATTACACCGGAAACAATCAGTTGTCGGAAAAATACATAAGCTCATCGTTCAGCACAGTAAGTGATTGCAAGGACGATAATTTTACGCAACCCATGTATGAAATTATAGGTATTATATCTGAAAAGGATGAACCCGAAAAGATTAAAAATGTTGCAAATTATGTGGATAAAGTTCTGACCAACACAACCACCATTAAAATGTCCGAAAATCACAGGTCGGAGAATCCCGAGGCGTCGTCTGAAAGTAAAAAAGCAGACAGTAAAGAAAAAAATAATGATACAGCGAATAATGAAAACTTCAAATCTTACTTAACGGACTATGTCAGCAAAAAGCGAGCGTCTATCAATATAATCAATGTTGATACGTCCGAGTTTTCAAAAGTAAGCGCTATAATCAATATTGACGATGATTTATCTCATTCACCCGAAAAGCTAAAAGAACTCATTTCAGTTCAGGATTGCGGAGTGGATATTACCGATTTTTCAGTAGAAAAGATTGAATACGGAAATGCGAACATACTGCTGTGCTGTGATGTATCTGGCAGTATGGCTGGTGAAGGAATTAACAGCTTAAAAAAAGCCATTACTCATTTTATAGAGAACAAATCCAATATTGATAATATCGCCCTTATGAGTTTCAGCAATAGCGTGGAGAGTTATTATGGATTTGACGTTTCTCAAGAAGAGTTGCTCCAAGCTGCGGGCAGTCTTTATGCTTTAGGAGGCACAAATATATATGATGCGGTTATTAACTCAATCAGCCGTTTTGAAATTCGTCCCGGAGAGCTAAATTGTATTATTCTGCTTTCCGATGGCGAGGACAATAATCCGCGGTCTTCTTCCGAAATATATTCGTATATTGGCGAACCCTGTATGGAAAAGAATATAACTCTGTATTCCATAGGACTAGGCAGTTCGGTGGATTCTCAATATTTAAGCGATTTCGCAAATTCAACAGGCGGCAGTTTCCTTTATGTAAATGATTCAGAGTCTTTGTATTCTTTTTATGATTATCTTCATAACCAGATTTTAAACCAGTATAGGATTACCTTTACTGCTGAGGATACTTTAAGTGTTTCTCGGAAATTGAAGGTTGCCTTGGCAAGTGATCAACTGACATACGATATTGTGGATTATTCTCTTGAAAGCAGTACACCCGTTATAGGTGATGGTGAAAATGAATCAATATATTTGGAGAACAAATCCATTACCGGTCTAGACCCGAAGCTTATATTTAAAAGCAATAGTGATTATCAGATTAACCTTCTGGGGAGCGGATTTGAAGCAGATGACGCAATTGGTATTGAGTTAAAGGGAAATCTTAATTATGGCAAGGATAAGATTCATTGCGAATTTATAGATGCCGGTAAAATTAAAGTGGTGATTCCGGCAGGCATAGCATGTGGTACATATGATGTTCATGTTACAATAGACGGAAAAAAGGCTATTTTAGATAACGGCCTTACTGTGGCCACACAGGGAAGTGAAAAAACCACGAAGTTTGGTCCTTATGTATTTACATCGTATACCAAGGTAGAGGATAGAAATGTAACAACATTATCAGGCTATGTCACTCTAAACGGCTGGTTGCGCTTCA
>JAAYNX010000107.1 GCA_012520615.1 Clostridiaceae bacterium
ACATAGTCTTTTATCTGCTTATTACGTCCAAAATCACCTGCTGGGTCAAAAGTGATATGACTCGCAAAGTGCTTAAAATTAAAGATTTCTACGAATCTGTACGACGTATTCCCACTATGCACTCGACATGCATCGTCCACGGGAACATGTCTACCGGCTGGACTTCTTTTACTTCATAGCCTGCATCTGTGCCGCATAGGTATTTTAGGTCCCGGGCGAGGGTTGAGGGGTTGCATGATACGTATACAATGCGGCTGGGTGACATTTCTGCTAGTGTTTTTAGCAAGACTTCATCGCAGCCCTTTCGTGGTGGATCAACAAATACTACATCAGCCTTTTTTCCATTAGCAAAAAGCTTCGGAAACACTTTTTCTGCTTCTCCAGTATGAAATTCTGTATTCACTATATTGTTTTTTATGGCGTTTCGTCTTGCTGCTTCAACTGCTTCAGTAACCACCTCAATACCTATTGCTAAGCGAGCTTTTCTGGCAGCAAACAGCGTTATAGTTCCTATTCCGCAGTAAAGATCATATACTGTTTCGTTTCCGCTGAGCGATGCGAACTCGAGAGCCTTTTTATACAAAACCTCGGTTTGAATAGAATTAACCTGATAAAAAGATAGCGGTGATATTTCGAAAGTCAGACCATCTAACTTATCTTCAATTGTATCCTTGCCGTATAGAGTTATATTCTGAGTTCCCAGCACCACATTCCCCGGTTTAGGGTTAACATTCAGGATAATGCTTCCAAGCCCGGGGATGTCTCTTTTAAGCCTGTATACTAACTTATTAACTTTTGGAATTTCAGGGCGTGTTGCAACAATTATAACCATTACCTCGCCGGTACCAAAGGCAATTTTCGTCACAACATGGCGTATAATGCCCTCTCCCGTGTTTTCATTGTAAACAGGGATGTTTAAAGCTTTAACGAATCCGAGGACTATATCCTTTGCTTTATCGCTTAGTGAATGCTGTATATCGCAGGATGCCGCATCAATGATTTCATGGCTTCGACGAGCAAAGAAACCTGCAATTGGACCTTCCTTGCCAATACCAACAGGGTATTGAGCTTTATTGCGGTAATTCAGCGGATTTTCCATACCAATGGTTTCGTTAACCTTAACATCAGAAAGCCCACCGATTCGGATTAAGTTGTCGGTAACAACCTGGCGTTTAAAATCAAGAGTTTTCTCATATGTCATATGTTGCAGGCTACAGCCGCCACAACGTTTATACGCAGGGCAAAAGGGCTCTGTACGGAAAGGACTGCTGCTGATATACTCCATTACACGAGCTATCGCATAATTTTTTAGAACCTTTATTATCTTTGCGCGAACCTTTTCGCCTTCTATGGCACCCTGAACGAAGACTGCAAAGCCTTCAATTTTACCAACGCCCATTCCCTCATGGGTCATACCTGTGATATCAAGTTCGATTATATTATCTTTCTTTATCATTTTTCTCCTTTGTTACGCGTGTATTTAACACCCATAATCACTCAGATATATTAATAATAACGGCAATGTTAATTTAGTATGCACCAATTTCGCATTACGCACAATATATAAAACAGGAACGGTTAAGTACCGCTCCTCTTTATTTTAGAATATTCTTAATTATTTAGTTTTTCCTTTATACTTCTTCAATATTCCATCTAGCTTTGAATATGTTGTATCCAGCACTTTTTCGATTTCTTCCATATCAGAAATAGTCTTTTTGGAGTTCTCCAGTTCGTTATCTATGCTCTGGCCTGTTTCAAAGAGCTCGTTTGTATTCTTATTAATGGTCCCGATTGTATCCATGAGCTTTTGATTTGCCATAAGCTGCTTATTG
This sequence comes from Clostridiaceae bacterium, assembly GCA_012520615.1. Taxonomy (GTDB): domain Bacteria; phylum Bacillota; class Clostridia; order DSM-8532; family DSM-8532; genus DTU059. Next base: position 1,833 of record JAAYNX010000107.1, read on the forward strand.
CTCTTATGAGCATAATCATCCAAAGTGCTAACTACATGGCGTACTCTATCGGTTATATCTTCTATGGATTTATGTACATCGGATACACTCTTGGCTCCCTGCTCTACCCCGTTTACACCCTCATCCATATTTTGAACAGTCCACTGTATTCGCTCCTGAATATCGCTTAGTTGCTTTTTAATCTCTTTTGCCGCATTACCGCTGGCATCGGCAAGCTTTCTTATTTCGTCGGCAAGAACAGCAAAGCCTCTCCCTTGCTCCCCAGCCTTGGCAGCTTCAATAGCAGCATTTAAAGCCAATAAATTTGTTCTCTTTGCAATCTGCGTAATTGTGTTTGTAATTTCTTCGATTTTATCTGATGAACCTTCAAGTTGCTCAATTTGCTGTGCAATATCCTTAACCGTCTCAGATGCCTTTATAATTGTTTCTTTCGCCTCTTGAGCAGCTTTCTTACTATTCTCGGTAAAATCTATGGTTTCTTGTGAAACTGCCGCATCGAGCTCCACAGAGTCAAATAAATCGACTTCGCTTATATCAACAGGTTTAGGTTTAAATTGATGCAAAAGCTCCTGCATTCCGGCAGCCATGCTTTTCAGGAGCTCTTTATTGTTCATAAAGCTTCCAAACAGCTCGTTACGCAATTTTCCAATATTCTCACTTACTACGATAGTTTCATTTAAAATTTGCTCACGGGCATCTAACACTGCATTAACACTCTTTGCCATCTGTGAGAATTCCGGAGCCAAAGGCATATTCAATCTAGACTTGAAGTCTCCATCCTCAGCCATCTTCAACTGCCCGGTCATTTGCTTAATAGGTTTTACGATTGAAGCACTTACAATAAAGGCAATAAAAACTCCAAAGAACACTGAAACCACTGACATTATAATTATTCCCGGAATAATATAATCCTCTATTTTCTTAGATTCGGTTATATTTTCATCAAAATTACTTTGAAGTTTTTGATTCAGGGTAGCAAGCAACGGAGTAAGTTCCTCTCTTGCCTTGTTTATATCTCTTATACCGTCTACTTTTTTATCAGCTTTGATGGTTTTTAAGGCAGACAGCATTTCATCCAAAGCCGAAGAAGCCGAATTAAGCTTATAGACATCTATATTTACTTGGCTCTCCATGCTTTCTATTTGTTCTTTGAGTTCAGGTGCTTTTTCATTAATTAAATCTTCCAGTAAGGATTGATCTTGAGAAAAACCGCTTAATGAAGCAAGCACCCTGATTTCTTGAGCCGCTAAAGCTATTTCTGTTAACAAACCCCTTTGAGTTAAAGCGTCTGTAATAGCTTCGGAATTTAAATCTTTAAGTTTAGAAGTGAGGGAATCTATTTCACCAATTAAACTCTTTCCTTGATTTTCAAGGTTGCTCAAACCACTCTGAACGGCATTTTTATCATTTAAAATTGCATCCTTTTGCGCTGCAAAATCATATTCAGGAATATTTTCGGTATTAATAGCCGGCAATTTTGTAGCCTCAGCCGCATCATGCAAAAGAGAATTTAATGTGTCAAGAGCATTTTGGTTATCAGTAAAATACTTATCCGTATTGGTAGAGAGTTCGGATGCTGCTAAGTTAACTTTTTGGGTTTCTTCGAGAATCCCATTCACTCCACCTTTGATATTCGATGCTTTATTACGTTGACTATAAACATTATCATCTAAGTTTTCAATTAAAGCATTTAAAGTTGCTTGATTTTTTTCACTTTGTGCTAAAATATCCTTGATTAAATCGTCCCATAATGCCATAGCATTTGAAGCTGATGCTAAAAACTTATCCTCATTGGCATCGGTTATGGTAGGCCAAACAAAAGTTTTATAAATCTGAGTTATATTACTTTCCTTATCTAGAATCGAGGCGATAAGAGTTTGTACCTCCTGAACCGCCACATTAGGCTCTAAGGCCTCAAAGCTCTTAACATCGGCTATAATGCTTGTACACACCGTGATAATTTCTTCGTCTTTCTGGACTAATTTTTCAGAAATATCCTGCTTGTCTAATATTCCTTTATACAGAACAATGATTTTTTCTTCAGATAAGGTTCTTAAATTCTCAATCTGGCGCGCCAAAGATGAATTATACTGAATTTTTTTTGCCCCGTCTAAAACATAATCCCGGGCAAACCACGACAAAATTCCGAATAGAATAACCGATAAGACTACTAGAATTAAAAAGCCAAGATATATTCTACTTTTTATTGTTGTACTTTTCATATATTATCCTCGAAACACATCGTAACTTCCTTTTTATTTTATCATATACCAACGGTGGAGTTTATTCAAAACAAAAAAAATAATAGTTCTTCTCTTTCTAGAGATAATATAATATAATATGAATGTTTACAAAAAGTCTCCAATTGACTTATAATTTTAATATATTTGTAACAGTCATAAAACATTGGCTTAAAAAATAGCCTAAAATACTATGTTTCTTTATTGCAAAGAGATGATTAAGGAGTGTAGACATGAAAAAGATGACAGGGAAGATTTCTACCAAGAAGAGAAACTATCTGTCTTTTATGTTTGTCCCGCATAACAATAGCGGAGTCCGGACCATCAGAATAAACAATTATAGGACAACCCTACTTTCTTTAACCGCAGTAATGCTGGTTGCGTTATTAATACTTACTGGTTACACATTATCCGTAGTAAAAGAAAATAGGACACTTAAAGCACAACACAACCAAGAGTTAGAATTTATTTTAGCTCAAAAAGCCGAATTAGAAGATTATATCGCGAATCAGACCAGTGAATTGATTGAAAATGCAGAGTTGATTTCTGCAGCTAATACCACAAAAACAATATCCGAGCAAGCGCTTAATCAATATAAAAACGAATATGAAGATATGGTCGTTGCTTATGTGGATAGTAACATGGGTACAATTAAGTCAGTAAGCCGCGGCAGCTCACAGGAAACTTCTTTTAAGGAAAGTCTCAAGGAATTACGTTCCCTTATACAGTTGGTCGAAAGTGCTAAATTATCCGAAGACGATACAAACAACAAGATTCACCAGAAGAAAAATGAGCTTACTAATTTCCTTAATGCACTGCCTACCTATTGGCCCGTTGATAATAGCACAGCCATTCATTCTGATTTTGGCAGGCGTTATCACCCGATTTACAAATATTATCGTTCACACGACGGTATTGATATCGGTAGTAAAGCATACCCCAAAATATATGCAGCCGGTAATGGTAAGGTTGTTGAAGCCGGAAGAACCAGTGGATATGGAAATTATGTTGTAATTGATCACCGTAACGGATTTAAAACAGTGTATGCACATTTAAGCTCATATAATGTTAAGATAGGCGAATGGGTTGAAAAAGGCCAAGAAATCGCTAAAATGGGTAACACCGGTACATCTACCGGTACACATTTACACTTTGAAATACAGATAAATGGTGTTCCAACCGACCCAAAAAAATACTTGGAAAAAAGATAAAATACTTATGAAAGGTAGGTAAACAAATGTTTAAGCAAAAAAACACACCACTTGCTATGGATACAGTACTAGGCGAATTTACTACTTTTACAGGTAATATAGAATCAGAAGGTTCTGTTAAGATACTCGGTAAAGTTGAAGGCGACATTAAAGCTAGCGGAGAAGTATATATTGAACCTACAGCTGCTGTTACAGGCAATATCTATGGAAGCAATGTATACATAAGCGGATATATTAAAGGTAACATTCTCTCAAAAGGCATTCTGCATATTATGACTCAGGCTAAAATCTACGGAGATATAGAGGTAAATAGCATCGTTACAGACGAAGGAGCTATATTTCAAGGCAATTGCAGGATGATTGAGGTCAGCACTGAGGAATCTACTGATATCACACCTAGAAAGAGCAAAATCAAATCTCGGCGAAATTCCTCAGATAGCGATTAATTCGTGGATAATATACTAGATTCTAATAATCAAAAGCAGGTTAATTATTGTAACCCTGCTTTTTTATTTGCACTTATTATTCTGTTCGTAAATTAAGTATACTAATCTTTCGAAATGAATACTAATAGAAGCCCATCCTTTACCGATATTGTTGCTGTTTGCTCGCTAAATTCATTACTGATGCCAAGCCCGATCCCGAAGGGCAAATCAGCTTCGAAAAGCTTGTAAGTAAGCCCCTTTGTGCTTACTCCCTTAGCAAGAGGGGGCAATGGTAAAATAGATACTTTACAATCAGCCTGCTTTTCAATTGTTAGAGCTTTATTTATCAGGTATATCCTGTTGTGCTCATCTTCAATGTAGCCCTCGATATTATTTTCAACAAGCTTGTATAGCAGGTGAATATTGGCTGTTGTATGGTCAAGGCGGGTGCCGCTGGCACCGAGCAGAACAATCTTGGATGCCCCTCTTTCTATGGCAAGATTAATGGCGAGTTCCAAGTCGGTATAATCCTTATCCTTTGGAAAAGTAATCAATTCAACACTATTATGCGCTTTAATTTCTGCAAGTTCAGATGCATTTATGGAATCAAAATCACCTAAAAGGACATGGGAATTTAAGCCGGCTTTTTTAAGGTGCATTTGTCCACCGTCAGCTGCAATAACTAAATCTGCCCATTGATGATATCTAATTAATAGACTTTCATCCGACACGCTTCCGCTTCCCACAATGAGGGTTTTCATTATACAGATCCTCTTTCTTTAAGAAGCTTAACAAAAGCTTTTGGGTCCTTGCTGTTAAAAAATGCAGAACCTGCTACTAGAATATTTGCTCCGGCATCTGTAACCTTGGAAACTGTATTCTCATTAATTCCGCCGTCAACCTCAATATCTATATTAAGATTTCTTTCAGAGATGGTTTTTCTAAGCCTTGCTATCTTTTCAACCATGCCTTCAATAAAACTCTGGCCTCCAAACCCGGGATTTACAGTCATAATAAGAATCATATCTATTTTATCCAGTACATATTCCACTGCTGTTTCAGGGGTAGAAGGATTTAAAGAAACGCCTGCCTTTAAACCCATTTTGCGAATCTGGCTTACAACTCTGTCCAGATGATGAGCCGCTTCCGCGTGAACCGTAATTATGTCGGCACCTGCATCTTTAAACGCCTCCAGATAGCGATCCGGTTCATTAATCATCAAATGCACATCCAAGGTAAGCTTGGTCAGCGGGCGTATAGCTGATACGACTAAAGGTCCGATAGTTATATTGGGTACAAAATGCCCGTCCATAACATCAATATGGACCATATCAGCTTTAGAGTTTTCTATCTTTTTAATTTCTTCTCCAAGAACTGAAAAATCAGCTGAAAGTATCGATGGTGCAACTTTTATCATATCTTATCTCCTATATCTGTTGTCATATGTTTGTTTAAGCTCTTTATAAAGCTCAATATACCTATTATATCGACCTTCGTCAATCATTCCTTCATTATATAGCTGTTTTACTGCACAATCGGGTTCTCCGGTGTGGCTGCAGCCTTTAAAACGGCACACTTCTGTAGTCTTTGCGAATTCAGGATATAAATTTTGAAGATCTTCGTGCCCTACATTCTCCACTGTAAAGGAGCTAAAGCCCGGAGTATCCAGAATAAAGCCCCCCTTATTCAGCCTGAAAAGCTGTACATGGCGGGTTGTATGCTTGCCTCTTTGAATCCGGTCGCTTACCTCCCCTGTTTCCATAACCCAATTGTTTAAAATAGCATTAAGTATGGTAGATTTGCCTACTCCCGACTGTCCGGCAAAGGCCGTGATAGATCCAATAAGTTGCTTATGAAGTTCTTCATACCAGTCGGGCGAAAACTTACTCAGAACTAATACATTAAAGTCCGTGTTTCTATAAACGGCTTTAATTTCTTCAATCCGTTTATTTTCATCTAAATCAGCTTTATTAATAATAATAAGCGGCTTGATATCGGCAGAAATGCAAGTTATGAGGAGCTTGTCCACAAGCATGAAATCAGGGCACGGCCTTGCTACCGAAACAACAATGGCCATTTGGTCAATATTGGCCACAGGGGGTCTAATGAAAGCATTACGCCTATCTAAAATCTGGTCAATATGGCCCTCTTTCTTTTTTTCATCCAATATGTCAAACGTAACCCGGTCTCCCGCTAGAGGCGTTATCCCACCCTGTTTACGATGAATTCCCCTTACCTTACATGTATAAAGAGAATTCATATCTTTTTTGTCAAGCACCTCGTAGAAACCGCCTACCCCTTTTAGTATAATCCCTTCGGACAAGCTAATTATCACACTCCTGTGTTAGTGTTAAAATGTTTTATCATATACAAGCAACTCGTTAATAAGCGCCCTCACATTAGTTTCACTTCCAGCGGTAACTGGTATTATCAAAGAATACGGGAATTCGCTCACCGGTATATACGAATCTTTATGCAAGCTTTCATCACCGGTTCTGATGTTTGTAATATAAACTCTCAACCTCACCGATTCACCAAAATTATATCCTTGTGGAAGCCCAATGGTAACGGTTTTAGTTGTTCCACCCGGTACCTGTGTATTGCCTCCGGGTTCATTTACCTCTTTCGCAAAGTAAATAGCAACCGGCGTATCTTCAACAACAGTTTCACCTGCTTTGGGAGCTTGGTCTTCAATTACTCCTCGATGCCCCTCACTGCCCTCAGGGAAGGTATCACCAAGCTTAAGTTTCGCGTTATTAAGCTTTTTAACCGCCGTATCGTAGGTGTCTCCTATTAAATTCGGAACCACTACCATCTTTTTCACAGGGCCCATGCTCCAATATAGTGTAATCTCTGTTCCCCTCTTAACCTGTGTCTTTTCAGAAGGTTCAGTTCTTATACCCATTCCGCTGGCTATTTCTTCGTTGTATTCGGGTACTTCTTTAACTACTAGCCCATATTCATCCTGGAGTTTTATCTTCATGGCACTATGTTCCTGCCACTCAACCCTAGGTATTTCCACCATATCAGCCCCTGAGCTTACCACCAGTTTCAAAGTGGTATACCCACCTATTTTCATGGTGGAATCAGCAGTTGGGAATTGATCTATAACAATGCCCTTGGCTACTGTGTCGCTTGGCTCATAAGTAATGTCCACAGGTCTAATTCCGTTAACTTCTAGTTCCTGTGTAACTTCATCTATATGGCGGTTTACATAATTGCCTAGAGTAATGTCTTCCGGCCGATTAGGGCTTTTGACAAATTCATCTATAATCATCTTAACAAAATACCCTATGCTCCCCAAAATGGTTGCAATTAGAAGAATATAAATAATCGGCATAAGAAACTTGTTACTATTCTCGCCACTTCTATTTTTAGCATTTTTATTTGTTGTAGATGTTTTTCTATGATTTTTTCCCATATCTAAATCTTCTTCCAACGGTTTTTCTAGTTTTCTGGTGTCGAACTTGCTTTCTTGCTTAATATTCGGCAGCAGAATATCGGTGGTTGAAACGGGCTTGGAGCGAATGTTTTCCAAATCATTAGAAAGCTCTGAAACTGTAGTATAACGATCTTGTCTGCTCTTAGCCATAGCCGTAAGTATAATATCATCCAAAGCATGAGGAATACCATGCTTTATGGAAGAAGGAACCGGGGGTGTGTCTTGAATATGCTTTAAAGCAACTGCTACCGGCGTTTCCCCTTCAAAGGGCAAAGTGCCGGTAACCATTTCAAACATGGTCACTCCTATTGAGTATATATCAGATTGCTCATCTGTATACCCGCCTCGCGCTTGTTCAGGCGAAGAATAGTGAACTGATCCAATAGTATCTATTATCATTGTATCGGTTTCGCTTGATACAGAACGGGCTATACCAAAGTCAGCCACCTTGGGTACCCCTTCAGAGGTCATAATAATGTTGGTAGGCTTGATATCTCTGTGAATAATATTTCTTTTATGAGCTTTTGAAAGGCCGCTGCATATCTGTAAAGATATATCGATGGCTTCCTTCCAATCAAGGGCACCTTTGCGTTCTATATATTCTTTTAGTGTGATACCGTCCACAAATTCCATGACAATGTAGTATCGATTATTATCTACACCTACGTCATAAATCTGTACAATATTTGGATGGGTTAAGCTTGCCGCTGCCTGAGCTTCTGTATCAAATCTTTTTAAAAATTCGCTATCTTCTCGAAACTCTTCCTTCAATAGTTTTATGGCAACCAGTCTTTGAAGGTAGCGGTCCTTAGCCCTGTACACTTTGGCCATTCCGCCCGAACCTACTTCGGACAGAATCTCATATCTATTTCCTAAAACCGTTCCAATCATTATAACACCCCTTTGACTACATCCAAGCAACAATAACAGTGATGTTGTCCCCTCCGCCGTATTCTTTTGCCTTCTCTATAAGGCGTTTGGCAATGGTTTCACGCGGTTCATTAATAACCGTATTCAGTATTTCTTCATCACTCATTTCCTCATAAAGCCCATCTGTGCAAAAAATATAAATATCCCCGGGCAATATAAGTTCTTTATTTATATCCGGAAAAAAATCTTCTTGAAATCCAAGCGCTCGTGTAATGCGGTTTCTGTCAGGATGATGATTCGCTTCGTCAGCGCTTATAAGGCCTTCTTTCATGAGTTGAGCTACAAGAGAGTGATCCTCTGTCAACCGACTTATGCCGCCTTCACGAATTCGATAAACACGGCAATCGCCAACATGGATTATATGTAGATTATCTTCTATAACCATTCCCACCGATAGTGTGGTACCACTTTTCAATCCACCCAAGTTTTGTAGTGAATAATCCATAATTCTATCATTAATATTGTTGATTTCTCTTGTTATAATCTCCCTGATAGAATCATCGGAAAGTTTTTTTGAGGCACATTCAAGCACCATAGAGGACATCTCCTCCACAGCAATTCTACTGGCTTGCTCTCCGGCCAGATAGCCACCCATACCGTCGGCAATAATAAAGCCAATGGGTTTCCCTTCGCGATTCAAAACTATATTCCAGTTATCCTCATTCTTTTCCCTTTTCAGACCAATATCACTTAGTGCTGAATAATTCAAAACTTACACCTTCCCGGATTCAGAAATGTTTTTTCTTCTAAGCTGCCCGCATGCCGCCATAATGTCTGACCCCAATTCTCTTCTTACAGTTACGGCTATGCCGTACCTTTCCAAGACATTCTTAAAGGCTTCAACCCTAGCTTTGGAGCTCTTGCCGAATCCAATTCCCTCTACTGTGTTTACAGGGATAAGGTTCACATGGCAGAGCGTTCCCTTTAGCTTCTTTGCCAAAATTTCGGCGAACTCAATAGAGTCATTAACGTTTTCAATCATCGAGTATTCATAAGTAATTCGTCGTGATGTAATCTCGGTATATTCCTTGCAGGCTGCTAAAAGCTCGTCGAATGGCCATTTTTTCGCAACAGGCATTGTTTTTTGTCTTACCTCATTATTAGGTGCATGCAAAGATACTGACAAATTTACAGGTATGCCCTCTCGTGCAAATTCTAATATACGGGGAACTATTCCGCAAGTAGAAACTGTCATTTTTCTAAAACTTATATTTAAAGTATCTTCACGGTTTATTCTCCGCATAAACTCTATAACATTATTGTAGTTGTCAAACGGCTCTCCAATTCCCATTAGTACCAAATGGCTGATTCTTTCTCCTATGTCATGGCTTATGGTAAGGATTTGAGCCAAAAGCTCGCCTACCGTTAAATTTCTAACCATTCCAAGGCTAGCTGAGGCGCAAAACGCGCAACCCATACGGCAACCCACCTGTGTAGACAGGCATACCGAATAACCATAATGGTATTTCATGAGGACACTTTCAATGGTATTTCCGTCTTTTAGTTCAAATAAGTATTTTCTAGTGCCATCTATCTTAGAAATCAGCTTCTCTGCTATTTTTAAACCGCCGGCTATAAATTCATCGGTGAGCTTTGAACGCATATCTTTTGGAAGATTGCTCATGCCGTTAAAATCTAGCTGGCCTGAATATAACCATTGATAAACCTGTTTTGATCTATATGCCGGAAAACCAAGTGCGGTAAGAGCTTCAGTAAGTTCTTCAAAGGTCATCTCCAGCAGGTCTTTCTTATCTCTCATTATTTCTCCAAATTACATCATTTCTCCTTTTTATTAGCTCAATGATGTCCTAACGTATTATACATTATTTTTCTGTCCACCTCAAGCAGTTGGATTATTCGTAATTTAACGCCTAAACGGTGTTAAATAATCTTTTAAAATTGAGCCCTGCTATACCTTTTACATCTTCTTCTTTATAGTTGAATCTTAATAGCGTTTCTACTATCCTGCTCATATCTTGCACTCCCGAAATTCCGGCAGGGAGACTATCAATTCCGTCAAAATCACAGCCAAAACCAAGGCATGATGTTCCCACCAAGGCTGAAATATACTCTATATGTCTGATTATATCCATTATATCAGCATTTCCCGAATTATTAAGAAAATCGGGACATAAATTAATCCCTATAACACCGCCTCTTTTGGCTATGCTATTTATTTGCTTGTCGGTAAGATTACGCCTGTATTTGCAAACAGATCTGCTGTTGCTGTGGGATGCTATAAAAGGCTTGGTTGAAATTTCTTCAACATCAGAAAAGGTTTTATCAGAAGCGTGAGATAAATCAATCACTACCCCTAAGGTTTCGGCTCTGTTTATAACCTGCCGACCAAAGGCCGAAAGCCCGTTATGCCTGTTGTTTCCGGCTATGCTATCACAAACGGCATTGTCATAATTCCATGAAAGGGTAAGAATACGAAGACCAGCCTCATATAGTCTATCCAACTCAGATAAGGAGCCTCCCAGAACCTCGGCTCCTTCAGCTTCAATGATACAACCTATCTTCGGCGATTTGACAGAACCTTCCCAATTAGATAATTCCTCGTTTTTTCGTATTATTTTCATTCTTTCCGGATACTTTTCTTCAGTTAAAAGTGCCGTGGCAAGCTGAGCATCCATTTTCTTTTTTATTTCATCCTCGCTCTTTCCTTCTGCAAAAAGTGAGAGAACCTGAATAAAAGGGCCGTTAGAAAGAGCTCTTTCTGCATCCCAATGATGTTTATTGGTAAAAAACTCCTCAGGTTCGGATATAGCCGATAATATATCGCAATGGGCATCGAAGAAAAACATTTTTGCCTCCGTCTTTTAATTTATTTAATCTTAAAATGCATTTTTAATTAGTGAGATATCTTTAACATTTCCTGTTCTGTCCATCATAAGCTCCACAATATCAAACCGGACAGGTACATCATAATATTTGTTATTCTGAATATATATTTGAGCAATCCTCGTTATAGTAGCCTGTTTTTGGTCTGAAACAGCTTGGGCAGGTGTTCCGAAGCTACGATTGCTTCTTGTCTTAACCTCTATAAAACAAAGTGTGTCTCCGTCTTTTCCTATAATATCAATTTCACCCATTTTCCCAACCCGGAAATTTCGTGTTAATATTTTATAGCCTTGCTCTCTGAGGTATGTACCAGCCTCTTTTTCCCCCAAAGTGCCATAGGCACGGTTATTCATATGTACCATTCCCTTTCAATAAATGCTTTTCCGGCTCTCCGGGCTTCGTTAAGAACCTTTATTGTTATGATTAATCAGCTTTTTACTGACACTGTATGACTCATCAAGTCTGCTAATAAAGGAAAGCACCTCAGCCACAACCTCATAAAGTTCTGAGGGTATTTCTTCGCCAATAGAGATGTGAGATAGCGCCTCAGCCAAATGCTTATCCTCATAAACAGGAATTTTCGCCTCCTTAGCCTTTTCGACGATTTTCTCAGCAATTTCTCCTTTACCAGAGGCAATAACCTTAGGAGCGCCATCTTCGCCCGGAGTATATCTTAATGCCGCAGCCTTTTTTATTGTACGTTCCTCAATTTTTTTATATGCCATTAAAAATCCCTCATTAAATCTTCAAATCCACTCTTGCCTGCGTACCAAGCATCTCGTGCGCTTTACTTACCGCATTTAAGGGGTTGACTCTATCCTTTTCCAACACTCTGCATTTCATATCTACTAGTTTAAATCCCTTTTCTAAAAGGCCATCGTATAAAACTCTATAATTATCTTTGATAAGCTTGACCAGATTTTCATCTTCAACTCTAAAACTAATGGTAACGTGCTTACGGCTTGAATTTAAAAATGATTCCACAAGGCCAAGACTGTTGGTGGTCAGTGATAAGAACAGTGTAAAATTGTCGGTATCAATACTTTTTCTGCCTTTTTTCCGCTTCATAACATAGAGCTCGCCTGTTGTGTTCTCTCTATTAATCATAATTGGAAGCTGGATTATAGAATCATATGTTGTAACTTGATTGAAAAATTTAAAGGCATTATCAATTTCTTTGAAAGCATCCAGGTTTAATTCTTTGGCATTATTATCCAAACTGCTTAAAGCTTTTTGTGAAAACTCCATTATATCCTTTAGTGCCGCTGTTTTTTCTTTGATATCAAATTCTTCTGCAACACCGTTTTCGAACTTGATTGAAGCTTTTTCAAATAGTTTTCCTAAAATCTCTTTTATTACTTGTTGAGATTCCGGGTTTTTATCACCTTTGCTAAGTGTTTCAGCTTTTGTATAAATATTTTCCAACGCCTTATTTATGGCTTTCAATAAAAGCTCTGATTTTTGAGGTGTAAGTAATGAGTCGAGTTTTGAGGTTTCATTGTTTGATGCTTTGGTCTCAACGCTCAATAGGGCGTTTTTTACAAGGGACTCAACGGTTTCTTTATTAATAACAACCGGCTCGTTAGTATTCTTGTGTTCGTCAAACTCTTCTATTAGTGTTTTAGTAAGAAGTTCCCGGACATTTTGATTGATTGCTTGTTCAAGCTTTGGCGATGCATCTTTTAGCATTTCATTTATCACACCTGATAATTCATCTGCTTCCTTAGATACCAATAATGGTTTTAACAGCTTATAAGATGTATTAGTATCAGCCTTAAAAATAGCATCAGAAAGACCTTCTTCAAGACTTTGAAGGTTTTCGTGGAGACTAAATTCATGCTCCGATATTTTTTGTAATACCCCTATCATTTCAGTGTCTTGGGTAAGCCCATTGGCAACAATAAAAGCAGCCCTTTCCGGAGGTATCCCCGGTTCGGCTTTTATAAAATCAAGCACACCGGATATCATTCTTTGTGTGCTTTCAACCCCAAGAGCATCAAGATTTGATTTAATTGTATCGATAAGAACCGCTTCTTCATTGCCTTTTTTGCCTGTTGACGGTTCCGTGTTTATTATCTTTGCTGTCAGTTGGCTATTCTGCCGTTCGCCAATTTCCAAGGTAATAAGCTCACCGACATTCACAGAAAAGTTGTCGGGAGTTTGTGCTGTAAATGAAGTCCCATCTAATAACTTTATTAAAAGTAAACCATTTTCAAGGGACTGAACTCTTCCTTTTAAAATGTCCCCAACGTTTAAGCTTTCCAAATGGGCTTTGGACAATACTTGAAAAACTTGCTGCGGTATTGCTTGGTTTACATTTATGGTATCCATTTGACCTCCTGACTCTTTGCACTACACAAAGTTATTTGTAAAGCTAACTCTGTGAATGGGACAAAGCCCCTTTTCCTTTATAGCCGCAATATGTTCTGCGGTTCCGTAGCCTTTATGCTTAGCGAACCCATATCCGGGATATGTCACATCCAGCTTTTCCATTATTCTATCCCTCGTAACCTTTGCCAAAATCGAAGCAGCAGCAACTGAAATTGAGTTCTGATCAGCCTTTGGGACAGACCTTTGAGGTATATTGATTTTCAGACTAACAGCGTCAATAATAAGAAAATCAGGCCGGGTTTTCATACAATTTACAGCCAGTTCCATAGCTTTTTTAGTAGCTTCATAAATATTTATTTCATCAATAATATTGTTTTCTACAATACCAATTCCATATGAAACAGCCTCTGCTTTTATCTTTGCATAAAGCTCGTCCCGAACTTTAGCAGACAATTTTTTAGAATCATTAAGCTTATGTAATAAACAACCTTTTGGCAATATGGCACAGGCTGCAACAACAGGACCTGCAAGAGGCCCTCTTCCTGCTTCATCAATGCCTCCTATAAACGAATAGCCATTTTTATATGCCTCCAACTCCAATGAGGACATTGCCAGAAGTCGTTCTTCTTCCTTTTTCATTAATTCCATTCGCTTATAATATTTATCGGCAAGTTTCTTTACAGGCTCTCCATATTCTTTTGATAAAGAAATTAGCCAGCTAAAGGCCTCGCTTACTTCCATTGTATCAGCTTTCTCTTTTAAGCTTTTAAGAGTCGGTTTTTTCATTCATTACCTCCCCGGCAGGAGTTTCTAATGTAATCTTTCCGATTTTTCCGCCTCTAAACTCATCCAATACAATAACAGATATTCGGTTAAGATCTACTTCTCCTCCCGAAACCAAGCATCCGCGATTTCTCCCTGCCTCTTCCAAAAGATCAAGGCCTTTCTTACCTTCCAAATCTCCAAGCTTATAACGGGTTTTGATTTTTTCTGGGTAAATAACGGCTAATTTTTCAAGAAGCTTAGCAGCAAGTTCGGCTGTATCCATGATTTCATCCTTAATAGCTCCGGTAAAAGCAAGGTTTAGACCTGTCGATTGATCCTCGAATTTAGGCCATAAAATACCGGGAGTATCAAGAAGAATAATTTCCGGATTAATACGAACCCATTGTTGTGACCTAGTTACACCGGGCCTGTCCCCGGTTTCGGCACTTGCTTTTCCAGCAATTTTATTAATAAAAGCAGACTTTCCTACATTGGGTATTCCTACAACCATAGTTTTTATTGGCCTTTGCATGCGCCCTCTCGCTTGAGCAGATTCAAGCTTCTTTCTTGTAAGCTGCTTGAGCTTACTTTTTATCTCGCCTAAACCTACACCTGTTATAGAGTTAGTATAAATAACACTTATACCCTGTTTCGAAAAGTAATCCTTCCATTTGCTATTTTGTTTAGGGTCTGACAAATCACTTTTATTGAAGGCTATAATCCTAGGCTTATCTTTCAATAACGAGTCAATTTCAGGATTCCTACTGGACAAAGGTATTCGGGCGTCCAATAACTCTATAACCACATCAACCAATTTAAGATGTTCAGATATAACCCGTCTTGTTTTAGCCATATGCCCGGGGAACCATTGAATTATCAAACTAATCACTCCATATATATTTTAAGTATATTATAATGAACAAAAAGAGGACCAGTAAAGTCCTCTCTTGCTCATGCTATTAATCTTTGGAAGCTCCGATATCCTCTTTGACTCTTGCTCTCTTACCAACACGATCACGCAGATAATAGAGTTTTGCTCTTCTTATCTTACCTCTTCTGATAATTTGGAACGAGTCAACTTTAGGGGAATGAACCGGGAAAACTCTTTCTACGCCTATACCAAAAGAAAGCCTTCTAACGGTAACAGTCTTCCTGATTCCGCCGCCATGCATGGCAATGATGGTTCCTTCAAAGGCCTGAATTCTTTCACGAGTTCCTTCCTTTACCTTAACATTAACCCTCACATAGTCACCTATTTTCAGGTTTGGAAGGTCTTGTTTCATGCCTTCTTGTTCAAGTGCACGAATGATATCCATTGTATTTTCCTCCTAATCATAGAGCGTTCTTATCTGTTCCATAAATTTTAAGGATAATGCAGGTAGCGGACCGCTCTTTACTCACGCCGTAATATTATACCACGGGTTTTATTAGTTGTAAACAACCATTAAACTCAAAAAAATTATTGACAAACAATAATTTTAGGCTATAATTAAGATAAAATTATCGTTTAACAATAATCTGGAGGAAATATGAAACGAAAGACATTTTATATCTTTCTCGCCTGTGAGGCAGCCCTTTGTATGCTGCTGTATCTTGCTCGCGAATCACTGCCCCAAGTATTTACCACTTTAATAGCGTTCCCGTTTGAGCAAATCGGAATACTATTAAGAATAATATCGCTATCGGGACGCATGGGCAACATAATTTCAATTGTTCTGTACATTGCCATTTGTATCATACCGGTATTTGTACTGCTGTTTCTAAAGAAAAAACGCAAGTTATACAAAGAGGATGCACTGTTTGCAGTATTAAGCGCGGTGCTTTTTGTTGTTATATATCTGATGATAAATCCCGGGTTACTCGGCACTCACTTAGGAAGCATTGCCGGACAGAGTTTTGGAAAAACATTGCTGGGGGGCATGGTTTACTCCTTACTAGTTGGATATGTACTTTTGCGGATTTTACGTCAAATTTTTGCCGCCGATACCTATCGGTTGCAAAAGCATCTATTTGTATTGCTTTACATAATTAATGCCTTATTGGTTCTTGTTGTTTTCGGAGGTCAATTCGGTATTATGTTAGATTCCTTTGAGACACTTCGTGCCGGCAATATAGGTAACGAGCATAATCTTGGAATGAGCTATTTCTTTATCGTTCTTGAATATCTCGTTACGGTATTGCCTTATATACTAGTCATACTAATAGTATTCTACGGTCAAGATCTTCTTAAAGAACTTTCGGCAGATCGCTATTCTGAGGCAACGGTGACTGCCGCTGAAAAGCTTTCACGTATATGTGGTTCATCCCTAATAATAACTGTACTTTCCAATATCGGATTCAACCTTTTGCAGCTTGTTTTCATTGAAAATCTATTTGTAGTTAACGGCTCTGTTCAGATACCGCTTTTATCAATTACTTTTGTTTTGGCGGCTTTCTTACTTGCACAATATATTAAGGAAAACAAGCAATTAAAGGATGATAACGATATGTTTATTTGAGGAGGTTTTCGATATGGCGATAAAAGTCTACCTTGAAGATATCCTCAAAGAACGAGGTATGACCTCCAAGGAGTTATGTGCGCTTATCGGAATCACCGAGGCAAATTTATCAATCCTTCGTAGCGGCAAGGCAAAGGGTGTCCGTTTTGGAACGGTGAACAAAATTTGTTATTACCTTGGATGTGATGTAGGCGATATTTTGAAATTTGATGGTGTTTTGGAGGATAGCGATGAAGATTAGAAGAACATTTGAGATATTTCTGGCTGTTTTAATAATATTTTCACTAACGGGTTGTCAGCTCGCCCTTGAAGATAAAGAAGATAACACAGACATACTAATTGGGGTATTCATAACAGAAGAACGCCTCGATCTTTTTGATATGGAAGGGTATCTAAACGACAACATCAATACATTGTCCGGCGGTGGACTTATTAACATCGACAAAAATAGTAGTCAGTATCAGGGACGCTTATACGCTACGCTTACAACGCGAGCCCTAAAAGACGATACAGGTAAGAATTTCGATACCAGAGAGTTCGTTTTTAATGATTTTAAAGGAATCTCCTATTTTTCTGCGAGAGTTCCGGCCACTGAGAATGAGGACAGCTATATCACTTCAGGCTCGGAAGCAGTAAGTGACGGGTATACAAGTTTTCACTTTGGTGAAGATGAAGATAAGACTACTCTTGAAGGTACAATCTATATATCTTCTGACTACGCTGGCAAAACCCTCTTCATTAACCCTGTTTATCAGAGCTCTGATGGCACTGTTTATGCCATTACAGGAAATGGTATTATGGTAAGCGATGAGCAGGGCGAGGGTTCAGTTTACACGCAAACACTCGAAGAAACAACAACTATCACAGAAAACGGAAAAAGAAAGTCAAAGAGTACCTCGATTAAAATATCCCTAGCCGTAATGTTTCCTCCTGAACAGATATTTATATTGCAAATGGATAAGGATAGCGAAATAATCGCAAAAACAAAGTACGCACCTGGCAAACTACCCGGGACTATTATACCAGAAGCCGGGGTTGAATACATCATCGTAGAAAGCAACAAAATTGACATAGAAGGCAATACTGTTACATCACGCACATTGTTTGATAGAAGTAATGAGACATTAGAAAGCTTTTATCGTCGAAGCGATGGCATCTGCGTAAAACAGTCTACTATACTTGACTGGAACGGAAACTAAACTACGCTTTAACTCAAGATGTTCTGTTAAAGATACATTTATTTTAATATTTAGCCTATTTAATTTATAAATAATACTAATTGAAAACACCTGTGCATTCGTATTATTATAAGGATAATATGTTTTACTCTCGTTATTTAAAGACTATAAGTTTTTTATAGTATGGATTAAACAACAAAGCAAGTACACACTGAAAGGAGCAGTATTATGTCTAATAAATTAAAAGTCGGTATCGTTGGTGGCACCGGCATGGTCGGACAAAGATTTGTAGCCCTCCTTGAAAACCATCCTTGGTTTGAAGTAACCTCTATTGCAGCAAGCGCAAATTCGGCAGGAAAAACTTACGAGGAAGCTGCAGGCGGAAGATGGAAGCTCACAACTCCCATGCCCGAATCAGTAAAAAATATCATGGTCAAAGATGCTTCTCAGGTTGAGAATGTTGCATCAGAAGTAGATTTCATTTTCTGTGCAGTTGATATGAAGAAGGATGAAATTAAGGCGTTGGAAGAAGCTTACGCTAAAACAGGCACTCCTGTTGTCTCCAACAACTCAGCTCATCGCTGGACTTCTGATGTTCCCATGGTTATTCCCGAAATCAACCCTGAGCACCTGAAGGCAATTGAATACCAGCGAAAGCGTTTGGGAACTTCAACAGGCTTTATAGCTGTAAAGCCAAACTGCTCCATACAAAGCTATGTTCCGGCACTTCATGCCCTTAAGGAATATGAGCCTACAAAAGTTGTTGCCTGTACTTATCAAGCAATTTCCGGAGCAGGCAAAACCTTTAAGGACTGGCCCGAAATGATAGACAATGTTATCCCCTATATAGGTGGCGAAGAAGAAAAGAGCGAGCAGGAACCTTTGAGAATTTGGGGTATGGTGGAAAACGGCGGTATAGTTAAGGCCGCATCACCTGTTATTACAACCCAATGTATCCGTGTTCCCGCCTCTGACGGACATCTGGCTGCTACTTTTGTAAGCTTCAAAAAGAAGCCTTCAAAGGAAGAAATCATTTCCCTTTGGAGAAGCTTTAGAGGGCTTCCACAGGAGCTTAATCTTCCTTCCGCTCCCAAACAGTTCATTACCTATTTTGAAGAGGATAACAGGCCTCAAACAAGATTGGATCGTGACATTGAGAACGGTATGGGCGTAAGTGTGGGCAGGCTGCGTGAGGATACCTTGTATGACTATAAATTTGTCAGCCTATCCCATAACACAATAAGAGGCGCGGCAGGCGGAGCAGTGCTGATAGCCGAGCTGTTGAAGGCTGAAGGTTATATAAATAAGAAGTAATTCTCTAAAAAAATACGGCTATATATTATGGTTTCTTTGTTACAGAATGGGTTGTCTTAAAGTGCATAGCGCCATGAAAGCATTCGGCTATAATAATGAAGAACACTTTACCATTCTGATAAAAAAGATTGAGCAGCTAAGTCCTTAATAATCTTTTTTCTTGCTGCCTGAAGTAATGTAGTCAGAATATAAAATAAGCGGAAAACAAGGGAGTGTATCGTTACTCCCTTGCTTTTTTCTTTGGTAAATGCAATACTTTTAACTGCTTATTCAGCAAATTTGATTTGTTCCCCATTTATGATAACTGATGACACCTTGTCAACATCAATAAGTTCGGAGCTTACATACTTTATGTTGAATTCTCCGGGTTCGGAGTAATACATCATGTTAAACGGTTCTGCTGTTTTCCCATCCTTGTATTCAATTGTCATATCAAATTCGTATAATGGTAATTCGTCATTTGTGTTCCGAGCAACATTTCCATACGCTGTTAATGTAACGCCGAGGGGCGATACGGTTACCTTCTTTATTGTAATTTCATCAAGCTTTATATTGGTATCTATAACTTTACTTTCGCCTATTTGCTCTACGGTAAAGGTGCTTTCCCATTGTCCTTCTATGAATCTATCATAGGTAGTAAAGGAGCCCTTCAGTTTTAAACCTTCGAGTTGTTTAATATCAGAAATATTGAAAATGTACTCTATATAGTCCCCTCCGTATGACGTGCCTCCTTGCATGTACTTACGACAGTTTTTTATTATTTCATTTATTAATAACCGGAACAAAACCGCAGTTATAAAAACGTACGATTTTTAATTTTCTAATCGTTCCAATAAAAAAAGCAGGTGTCGGTCTTTTTATCCGTTCCTGCTTTTCTTTTGCTAGATTATCTCAACTACAACCCTTTTGTTTTCTTTTATGGCTGATGCCTTCATAACTACGCGGATAGCTTTGGCAATTCTGCCTTGCTTTCCGATGACTTTCCCCATATCTTCCTCAGCTACTCTAAGCTCAAGAATAATGGATTGCTCATCATATATTTCGGTTACAGAGACTTCATCAGGGTTGTCAACCAAGGATCTTGCGATTTTTTCCAGCAACTCTTTCATTGGACTACCTCCATTCGTTGCAGAAAGAAGAGCCCTCACCCACTTTACAATTAAATTGTAGTCGGGCCATGGGAATCTTAATACTTCTTATAGAAATTACTCTGTAACTCCTGCAATTTTAAGAAGCTTCTTAACCGTATCAGTAGGCTGTGCACCATTACTCAGCCACTTCTTTACTTTTTCTGCATCTACATTGATAGCAGAAGGTTCTGTTTTTGGATCGTAAGTACCTACTTGCTCGATAAACTTACCATCACGTGGAGATCTCCCGTCTGCAACGATTATTCTGTAGAAAGGCTTTTTCTTTGCGCCGATTCTCTTTAATCTAATCTTTACCATGATTTCACCACCTTTCGTATGTCCTGTACCAAGTATTTTCTATCTATCGTCCGACCAAGTAAAACCAAGTCATTGACGTTTCAAGCAAATCTTAGAATGGCATTCTAAAACCGCCCATTCCCTTCATCATCTTTTTTGCATTACCACCGGATAATTGTTTCATTATCTTTTTCATATCCTCAAACTGCTTCAAAAGCCTGTTTACATCGGTTACGGTCATTCCGCTGCCATTTGCTATCCGTATACGTCTTTTTGCATTAAGGATACTAGGATCATTACGCTCTTGCTTTGTCATTGACTGTATTATGGCAACAGTCCTAGAAAACTGCTTATCATCTAAGTCAACACCCTTTAATGCTTTTGCATTCATCCCCGGCAACATCCCAAGAATCTGGTTCAATGGACCCATTTTTTTAAGCTGCTGCATTTGGTCAAGGAAGTCATCCAGTGTAAAGGTTGCTGTCCTCATCTTCTTCTCAAGCTCCATAGCTTGCTTTTCATCAAAGGCTGTCTGTGCTTTTTCAATTAAACTCAGCACATCTCCCATACCTAAAATTCTGGAAGCCATTCTATCCGGGTAAAAAGGTTCAAGATCATTTAATTTCTCACCTAAACCGGTGAACTTTATGGGTTTCCCTGTGACAGCTCTGGTTGAAAGGGCTGCTCCGCCTCTTGTATCACCATCAAGCTTTGTCAGAATAATTCCGTCAACACCAAGCTTCTCATTGAATGAACCGGCTACATTGACTGCGTCCTGACCTGTCATGGCATCCACTACAAGTAAGATTTCGTGGGGCTTTACTGTATCCTTGATGCGCTTTAATTCATCCATCAGTTCTTCATCTACATGAAGCCGCCCGGCGGTATCTATTATAACCAGATCAAATTGCATGCTTTTTGCATGGGCAACAGCTTTTTTTGCTATTTCAACCGGATCGGTATTGGTTCCCATCTCAAATACGGGAATGTTAAGCTGCCCGCCAACAACCTGCAACTGTTTTACCGCAGCCGGACGATAAACGTCACATGCTACCAATAACGGGCGTTTGCCTTCTTTTCTTAACAGATTGGCAAGTTTTCCGGTAGTTGTAGTTTTACCGGAACCTTGAAGACCTACCATCATATATACTGTTGGCGGCGCAGGTGAATATGTCAGCTTTGATGGCACTGAACCCATTAGCTTAATTAACTCTTCGTGAACTATTTTAACTATTTGCTGCCCCGGAGTAAGACTTTCTAAAACACTTTGTCCGACAGCTCTTTCGGTTATCGAATTTACAAAATCCTTAACCACCTTAAAGTTAACATCCGCTTCAAGAAGCGCAAGTTTTACCTCACGCATCATTTCTTTTACATCTTTTTCGGTTACACGCACAGAGCCTTTCATCTTCTTCATCAGGTTCTGTAGCTTTTCGGATAATCCTTCAAAAACCATTTATTACCTCTACACAAAACTATTTCATTCTATAATGTTTCTAATATTCTTTCCAGCAAATACATTGCCTGCTTATAGTCAGCATCCTCTTTGAGCCCCGGAGATTTCTTTTCAATATACTTGAGACTTTTTAATGCTTTTTCAATATTTCTTTCCTGCTCTTTGAAACGCTCCGCAAGGCCAAGCCTTTTTTCATACCCGGAAAGGGCTTGTTTAGCCTTGCGAATGCTATCATGAACACCCTGCCTGCTAATACCCAAATCCTCAGCAATTTCCCCCAGCGATAAATCGCTGTTAATATAGAGATCCATTATCTCATATTGTCTTTCGGTTAAAAGCTGGCCATAAAAGTCCAACAATACAGTAATTTCATAAATATCCTCAATAGAATCCAAAGGATTAGGCTCAGCTTTTATATTATCATTCATAAGCATCCCATCTGTCAAGCATTTTCGCTTTACAGTTAAAAATTATATTGCATAGATATATAGCTGTCAATATATAATTTATATTCATTTCTTGGCAGAATTAAATAGCATACACGTATTTTGCAGTATTATTTGCTATTGTTATCTTTGACTTAATGTTTTATAATTCTATATTGGACAATCAGGAGGTGGTAATAGTGAGGCTTAGAAATGTTCCTAACGCTTATGACAAATTGGAAGAGTGCATTAATTTTGTCAGTGATCCAAAAGCTTATAGAGGCAATTGGAAAGAATATTTTAAAAACGATAACCCTGTGCACATGGAAATAGGGTCCGGTAAAGGGCAATTCATTACAGAATTGGCTTTAAAAAATCCTCACATTAACTATATCGCTCTTGAAAAGTTCCCTGCGGTATTGATAAAGCTCATAAAAAAGATACCGGGTGAAGGGCTCGGAAATCTAGCTGTAATTAGCTTTGATGCGGAGAATCTGGAAGAAATCTTTGAAGTTGGTGAAGTAGACAAGCTCTATCTTAACTTTTCCGATCCATGGCCTAAAAAGCGTCATGCCAAAAGGCGCCTTACTTCACCGGATTTTTTAAAGCTATACAAAAAAGTGCTAAAGCCCGGCTCGGTTATAGAATTTAAAACTGAC
>JAAYNX010000238.1 GCA_012520615.1 Clostridiaceae bacterium
CAAGTAAATCACCATACCTTAACTTTAGCCGCAATTTTAGTTCCTCCTTAGTTATGCAGCCTAATTAACGAATTATACAAAAAGTTATATAACAAGTCAATAGGATATTAAAATATTATAATATTTTTGCAATAAGCCTCATTTGAAAAAGTAAATTCCACCCTAAGAATTGGGGTGTGGAAGTTAGTTTTTCAATTGAACTTTTTGCAAGAAGTACGGTATTTTGTAATAGACAGACTCAATTTAATGAGTTAGAATAAACCAAAACAGGAGGTTACCAATGAAAATATCTGAACTTTATAAAAATAAACGCAAAACCTTAGCCTTTGAAATCTTTCCTCCAAAGCCAGAGACACCACTGGATACTCTTTTTAACTCGATTGACGGGTTCAAAAAGCTATCTCCTGATTATATAAGTGTAACCTATGGCGCAGGAGGTAGTCAACGTGGCAGAACAGTAGAAATTGCCTCTAAACTGAAGAATCACTATGGCATTGAATCAATGTGCCATTTGACCTGTGCAGGCCATTCTGTTGAAGAAATTGATGAATTACTTGCTAAAATGAAAGAAGAAAATATTTCTAATATTTTAGCCCTAAGAGGCGATCCTCCTATGGATCAGCCAGATTTCAGCTTTGAAAGCGGAGCTTTTCAATATGCTAATGAGTTGATTAGCCATATAAAAAAGAATGACGATTTCTGTATAGCAGCCGCTGCATATTTAGAAGGTCATGTGGACAGTAAAAGGCTCAGTGAAGATAGGTACTATCTTAAGCAGAAAGTTGATGCAGGTGTCGACCTACTTGTTACACAGCTATTTTTTGACATCCGCCTATATTTTGACTTTTTGGATAGATGCGCACAACTGAATATTAATTGTCCTGTAATTCCGGGTATTATGCCAATTTTTAATGCGAGAATAAAAACAATGACTGCCAGAAGCGGTTGTTCTATTCCCGCAAACCTGGTTTTAATGATAGATAAGTATCAAGATAACCCTGAAGATTTGAAAAAGGCAGGGGAAGAATATGCTGGTCATATGATCAGAGAGCTTCTGGATGGGGGAGCACCCGGTATACATCTATATACAATGAATAAGCTTGAATCCACCATAGAAATCCTCAAACAGGCAGGCTTAAGATAAGCTGTCATGGCTGTGTAAGAGTGTCTGTGTGTCAGTATGTCAGTGGGACGGGGTTGTTGGCAATTTTGTCAGAATTGTCAACAACCCTGTCTTTTTTACACAGCCTGAAATTCACATATTGGATTTTATTAGCTTATTCGGGGTAGTATCAATAGGTGGAGCAGTGACTCTGAAAACTCACAGCTTGGCTTTTCTTAATGCGGGTATGAAAAGGCTGGCTGCTGTTATTCCGGCAAAAAATTGAATCATGTTCATGGGTATGCTCATTAGAGCGGCAACGGGGCTATACATAAATGACTCTACCACAAAATATCCCATTACCATACACATTCCGGCAGAGCTCATTCCCATAATTGTTTTTATGCTAGTTAGATTGTTAGTATCACGCCTTGAAAAAAAGTAAGCCATGGTAGAAAGCACGATTACTAATATAACGATACCAACAGTCAGATAAACAGGAAAATTCTCAATAATTCTTGCTGTCCGGTTAATGGTTTCCAAATCGGCGTCTGCACCCGAAAGGGAATTAACGAGATTCTCTTTACCGATACTTGCAATCTGGCTTTTCAGATAGAAAATGCTGCCCGCGCAAAAAGTTGTCCATATAGAAAGAGAAGTAATTACAGATACTATTGTGGCCTTTCGTGTCTTGCCTGATACTAGCAAACCCATAATAAGTGCCATCAGAGATTTTATAATTAAAGTGGGCAGAGCAAATTGGGCATAACCTGCAAAAAGGTCAGCAAGCATAGAACCAACACCGGAAGCTAATGCTCCGAAAAATGGCCCTAGCACCATTACAGAAATATAAATCATACTATCACCAAGGTGAATATAGCCCGATGTATAAGGAACTGGGATATGAAATATATAAGTTAAAACAAATACAAATGCTGTCATCAATCCTGTGAGAATAAATTTTCTGTTATTCTTACTCATAGGATTCACCTCCGTAGTAACAAACTTTCATGATAGTATATCACGAAAAAGTTGTGAATGATATCAGTATAGTGTATAAAAATTATGCTCATTAAAGTCTATTATAGTCAAATCAACAGGACTTTTAAATATGCCTATTACCCGCATCTGGAAATTTGGATGCTATTGTATTATCATTAGTTGCAGGAATGGTTAAATAGTTAAATAGGAGAAGTGAGAAAATGTTTATAAATAAGGATGATAATAATCGTAAACCGCCATTTGACGGACAGGTGTTTTTAACTACCGCAAGCGACAGTGTTGAGGCTGATATTATAGAATCAAAGCTTGCTGAGGCACAGATTCCTGTTTATAAGAAATATAGAGAGCCCGGAGCCTATTTGAATCTTGTACTTGGTAATACCACCATGGGAATTGACTTATTTGTTCCTGAAGAAAGTATTGAAGAAGCAAATAGTATACTTGAATCTGCCTCTGATGTCAGTGATGAAGAAATCCTTGAAGACCCTTCCTTTAAAGATGATTCAATAAAAACTAAAAATGAGGAACTTTTAAATAATCTTAGCAATAAAGCCAAACTAATTGGAGTTGTCTTTATTGTTGCAGTCATAGTACTGATTATTTTATATGCCTTGAAACTTTGACCTAAAGCTGTTTTAAGGCATATGTTAATCAAGAATAATTGATCGGTTAGAATTAATCAGATACTCACCCTTAGGAACATTTACAAAAAGATATATCCCCTCATGGTTTGTTCGGGTGTAAGCTACTGGAATAAGTGCTTTATCTGTGCCAACCCGATAGAGAATAACATCAGCATTTGCAAGAGGAGCTTCGTCATTATCGCTGATGACTCCCAAAATAATTCCCTTAGAAGCTTTGAGATCTTCTTTTAGCGTAATGTTGGCAGGGATGACGGAGTTGGTTTTTTTAATTTCCACAGGGAAGTATTCACTGAAAAAACCTGTTGCGTTAATCTTTAAAAAATATGAACCTATTCCTAAATCCCGGAGTATAAATTGGCCAATATCATTTGAAAAGGTGATGCTTAATAGATTTGCAGCAGTTTCTTCAACCTTATAAAGTTCAATAGAAGCCGAATTAATTGGCAATCCACTAGTGTTCAGCACTTCCCCGGCAATGATCGAATAAGCGCTGGTATCGTCAGCAAGAAGAGTAAAATTAATTTCTAATGTCTGGTTCATACTAAGGCTAAATGACATGGCTTCTGACATCAAAAAACCCGGAGATTGTGCATAGGCTTTGTATCCGGAACCAGATGGAATGTGTGAAAAACTATAGTAACCATCACTTCCCGAAACAGTATTAGCAACTGCAGCATAAGTTCCGTCCAAAATTATAATTACAGCATCTGAAATAGAGTTACCGTTTAAATCTTTAACTATTCCAATAACTGTTCCTGAGTTGATATGAGGATTACGATTTAAAGATAGATCCAACCGTACGGTTTCTGCGATCCCGTCAATACTTTTTCTACTTGATTGCATAAGTAGATACTCATCTTTAATAATGGACATAGCGATGCCTCCCCATTATCTATTGTTATATGATATGTTTAAAAAGTCTGAATGGTGCAAACAAATTGCTTTTTCACAAGAAATAATTTACTATCATATACTGTTCTGTAATGGATAATGAGGGGGAAATAAATTGAGTAAGACTGTTGTTCCAACTCCGTCCCAGAGAGTCATTATAGCTGAAGAGAATCAAGAGATTCTGGAAAAAGTAGTATTAAGCGAAATGACTTTGGATGAGAATACCGTTATGGGAAACGTAAGTGACAAGCATACCGGGAAGTCAATAGAAGGCGCTTGTATTAAAGTTTGCGACCATGAATATAACCCTATCGCATATAATTTTTCTGATGTTGATGGCAACTTTAGCATAGAAGGCAATTTTACCCCGTCAATAAGGGTAATAGCAACCAAAAAGGGATATGAGACTATTTCAAGTGAGGCCTTGCTCTCAGCAAGCCTGAACAAAAAAGCCCTGAATCTGGAGCTTCTTCCTGCACCAAGTTATGGTCTTGTTATTTTCGGAAGTGTGAAAGATTCTCAGCAAAAACCTATTCAGGGGGCAAGAGTAACCACATACAGAGCCCAAAGCCTCAACCCGTATGATTTCACTTTTACAAACCAAGAAGGCCTTTTTATTTTTGACAATATAGAGCCGGGAACATATCGAATTTCAATACAGTCACAAAGCTATAATGAAAGAATACTAAATATAGAAGTTGGAAGAGAGCAACCTATTGTAACCTTAGAAACAATATATCTGAAAAAAAAGCTGCTAAAGGGAACCATACACGGAATCATTACAGACAAAAACCAAGTACCTTTAAGTAATGCACTAGTGGTCCTCTGTAATGGCAACAATGTACCTATTCAGATTACCTACACAAATGAGGATGGAATATATCTGTTCTATAAGCTTGATCCGGGAACATACACCGTAATAGCAAAATAAATAATAGGAAAATTAAAAGCTCCCGATTTTTTTACCCGGGAGCTTTGTTTATGATAAAAATTAGTTTTCAGATTCAGTTTTCTTTTCTGGAATTTTACCCAGTAGAATAACTATAGCATAAAAGGCAACAAGGGCACCGAACACGCCAAGCAAACCGAATCCCGTAACTTCTAAACCTTGCAATAACAATTGTATTTTTTCTGCACTCATTGTTCAACCCTCCTTTTATAATCCAACAATTTTGCCAATCAGAACAAGAATCATACTACCTGCAACAACTGAACCCAACTGACCGGAAACATTAGCAGCTACAGACTGCATAAGAATAAAGTTATGTGGGTCTTCGTCTTTAGCCAATTTCTGAATAACACGTGCTGACATAGGGAATGCGGAGATACCTGCGGCACCAACCATAGGGTTGATTTTTTCTTTTCTGAAAAGGTTAATAAACTTTGCGAACATTACTCCGCCAGCAGTATCAAATATGAATGCAATAAGACCCATACCCATAATCAGAAGAGTATTCTTTGTTAAAAAATCC
This sequence comes from Clostridiaceae bacterium, assembly GCA_012520615.1. Lineage (GTDB taxonomy): Bacteria > Bacillota > Clostridia > DSM-8532 > DSM-8532 > DTU059. The sequence goes on from JAAYNX010000238.1 coordinate 5,112, forward strand.
TGTGCTGTCATAGTTGTACCAATTGTAATACCAAGCAAAATAGTAACCAGATTAGCAAGAGTGGTCTGAGCTGTTTCTGAAAGCCTTGCCAGAACACCGCACTCACGGATAAGATTTCCGAACATCAATGCGCCAATCAAAGCAACGCTTTCTGGGGCGATTATACCCGCAATTACAGTAACAACAATGGGGAAGAGAACTCTAGTAAGCTTGCTGACTTCTTTTTGTTTGAAATCCATGCGGATTAATCTTTCCTTCTTTGTGGTTAAAGCTTTAATTACAGGAGGTTGAATAATTGGAACCAGTGACATATATGAGTAAGCCGCAACTGTCAGTGGTCCCATAATGCCTTTGTCCAATCCGAAAGCGCTTCCTACGTAAATTGTTGTAGGGCCGTCAGCTGCTCCGATTACACCTATTGCTCCAGCCTCTTTAAGATCAAAGCCCAAGAATAGTGCAACCATCATTGTGGCAAATATACCGAACTGTGCAGCAGCTCCGAAAAATAGCATAAATGGTGTTTGAAACAGAGGGCCAAAGTCAATCATAGCACCTACTGCAATAAAAATAAGAACTGGGAAAAGTTCATTTGCAATGGTTGCATCGTAAAGCATACCAAATATTCCGGGTGCACCTGTTTCCGGGTTTGAAACAATACTTGTTAAAGGGATGTTTGTAAGTATAGCGCCGAATCCAATTGGAAGCAATAAAGCTGGTTCATAATCTTTCTTTATCGCTAGATAGATTAAGATACCACCAACGGCAAACATTATTAACATTTTAATAATGTATTCAGTAAAGGTAGTACCGGCAGGCAAACTTTTGATAAGTTGATCAAAATTAAATACCATTTGACATCTGTCCTCCTGTAATGTATAGTTCATTTTCCTTTTGTAATTGTCAAAATCTTATCCATTATATCATCTGAATTTTTTTGGTACAATAGAGAAAGTGACAAAATTATTAATAATAATTAACGTATTACACAGGCCATGTCTATTTCTGGCTAATTTTTAAATAATATATCCCGCCGATATCGACATTCTTGCATTCAATTTCTTCGCTAACCTTGGTAAATTTGTTCTTGTAAAGGGTTTCCGCAAGTTTCCCATATTCCCCGGCTTCTCTAGCGTTGACGCTGGTTTCTATATACGAATTCAAATCATTAAAAATCGTAATAATCTTTCCTAAATTCTTTAAATTCATGTGTTGGTCCAAAAAAGCCTTTACAAAAGTAGTCTGGTTATTTTTTCTTTCGATATCTCCTATGCTTTTATACTTACCTTTTTCATCAATCCCTTGACGATAACGTACAAAACCCTCTGCATCCTTTCCGTTTAAAGTCTGCAACCCTTTTTTTATATTAATATCAAGATTTTGTGTCGGATCTTTATACTTCATAAGATATGGAACATCAATTTCCACACCTCCAAAATAATCCACCAATTTTCTGAAACTTGACGGTTTTATATAAATATAATCGTCAATATAGATATTAAAAATTTCTTCAATAATATCAGCAGTAAAGTCGTATTGGGCTTTGCCAAAACGTCCTTTGCCATCCATGTAATTCACCTTTTCGCCTAGAAGATGTGCCGCATTAATTTTGTAAATTCCTTTTGACTTTGAATAGGATGACCACTTCTTTTTGAGGTCTTTCTTAAATTTATCACTGTAATCTATGTAGATATCTCTAGGTAAATTAATTAGTTTTACTGTATTGTTTTCATCATCTATACTTGCAATCATCAAAGTATCATAATTACTGCTTGTCTCATCTGGTCCGATAATTAGGATATTAATGTTATTCTTGTCAACCAAATCTTTTGAGTACCGCTGATTGTTTGTCAAATCATAGGGCTTATCGTTAGATTCTCTGCGTGATCTAATGGATTCTGCACCATCTTTCGTACTTATAATACGTCCTATGAACTGGAATACAGGATCATCTTTTACTATATAAAAATATAGACCCATAACACCGACAAGAATTATGGATAATATGATTACCAATATTAATAAACCATTGTTTCCCTTTTTATTACTCATTAATGCTCACCTTAAATGTATTAATCTCTACACATTTTTACACACCACGGTGATAGTGTCAATCTTGTTTCCATAACTTACCTGTGATATTATTGTAGTACTATAGGTTATCCTGTACAAATGAGTAAATCACAGCGTTTGGGATAAATTTACCTATAGATTGAGGAGAATATTATATGAAGAAATTTATCGAAGATTTCAAAAAATTCGCCGTAAAAGGCAATGTTATCGACCTGGCTGTCGGTGTTGTTATCGGTGGTGCATTTGGAAAAATAGTTACGTCACTTGTGAATGATATTATTACTCCTCTGATAATCACAGTAACCGGCAAAACTAATCTAGCTGACTTGAGCATTCCTTTGTCAGGCGTAAAAGGTGAAGAAGGCTATGTAGGTATTATGTACGGGCAGTTTTTCCAGAATATTATAGACTTTTTAATTATCGCATTTAGTATTTTTATTGTAATAAGAATAATAAGTAAATTTAAGAGAAAAGAAGAAGAGAAGCCAGTAGAGAAAAAGCTTACAAAAGATCAGGAACTTCTAATTGAAATCAGGGATCTTTTAAAAGAAGACAAGGATTAATATAGCATTATCTACTTGGTTATACAGGAATATTGGAATAATAATGCAAGAACCTGCAAAAATTATGAATAATGCGTGGCTCTCATTGACGAAAAAATGAAATATTAAGGTATTTCATTTTTTTCTATATAGGCGCTAAATGCATAGAAATCCGATGTAATAACCGTTGACTTTTAGAGCTTACGGTGCTAATTTAGTAATGGTTAATTTAACAAGCCGCAAGGTAAAATATTGCAACTGAATAGTTCTACAATTATTTTTAGATATACCCTCATTTTTGTGATTTTTGTCACATTACAAACCCGGTAATAGTGATAAGGTATATATGAGGAATAGAAAGGGATGACAATATGCAAAAGCAAATCATATATTTAGATCATGCTGCGACAACCTATGTGAAACCAGAGGTTTTTGAAGCTATGAAACCTTATTTTACAGAAGAATATGGCAACCCTTCATCGATATACTCTATTGGCCGTTCAAACAGAAAGGCTGTAGAAGATGCACGCATTAGTGTAGCTAAATCCATTGGTGCTGCCGAACCTTCTGAAATTTATTTTACAGGTTCCGGAACAGAAGCCGATAACTGGGCCATTAAAGGTGCAGCACTGGCCTTGCATAAAAAAGGAAAGCACATTATAACATCAAATATCGAGCATCCGGCGGTTTTAGCGACATGCGAGTTTTTACAGAAACAGGGTTATGAAATTACCTATATTAAAGTTGATAATGAAGGCTTGGTTAATCCTGAAGATGTGGATCGTGCAATCCGGCCTGACACTATATTAGTAACTATAATGATGGCCAATAATGAAATTGGTACAATAGAGCCGATAAAAGAAATAGCACAGGTATGTAAAAAGCATGGTGTGTTGTTCCACACAGATGCGGTTCAGGCTGCCGGAAACATTCCTATAAACGTAAAGGATTTGGGTGTTGATCTTTTATCTGTATCCGGACATAAATTTTACGGGCCTAAAGGCATTGGTATGCTGTATATCAGAAAAGGTGTAAGAATTGAAAACTTTATTCACGGCGGACATCAGGAAAGAAACAAGCGTGCAGGTACAGAAAATGTTCCCGGTGTTGTTGGTTTTGCTAAAGCCTTAGAACTAGCCACTATAAATATGGAAGACCACTATAAAAAGCTGAGCAGCTTAAGGGATAAGGCATTAAAGGCGATTACTGAGAGAATTCCCAATATTCATGTAAACGGTAGTATGGAAAAACGTTTACCCGGAAATTTGAATGTTTCTTTTAGATTCGTAGAGGGTGAATCGGTACTATTAATGCTTGATATGAAGGGAATTAAAGCATCGAGCGGATCGGCCTGCACTTCAGGTTCCCTTGATCCATCCCATGTGCTTCTGTCCATAGGCCTTCCTCATGAAATTGCTCATGGATCTTTGAGAATGACTTTTGGGGAAATTAATACCGAGGAAGAGGTAGATTATTTTATAGATGCCTTGGAAGAAATAATAACTAAACTTCGTAATATGTCTCCTCTATATGAGGATTTTGTAAAAGGAGTGTGAACTAAATGTATAGTGAAAAAGTAATGGATCATTTTTCAAATCCTCGTAATGTCGGCGAGATAGAAAACGCTGATGGTGTTGGCCAAGTAGGAAATGCCAAGTGCGGAGATATAATGAAAATGTATTTGAAAATTGAAGACGGTATTATCAAGGACGCAAAGTTTAAGACTTTTGGCTGCGGAGCCGCTGTGGCTACTAGCAGTATGGCTACAGAATTGCTAATTGGTAAAACAATCAAAGAAGCAGAAATGATAAGCAACAAAGCGGTAATGGAGGCTCTTGACGGGCTGCCGCCTGTAAAAGTTCACTGCTCTGTATTAGCTGAAGAAGCAATTGCTGCGGCGCTTCAGGATTATAAGAGCAAGCACGGACTTGCAGAAGATGATTATTATGAGGGATGCTCAGGGTGCTGCGGGGGCTGTGGTTCCCATGATTTACGTCGTGAGCATCTGCATGATGAAGAAGAATAGAATATAACAAGAGACCCGGTAGTGAACTTGACAAAAGTAAACACCGGGTTTTTTACATAATTAAGAAGACGTATGATAAAATAAACGGTACAATAATAAATAAGGATGATATATTTAATGAGGTGCTTTATTGCAATAGAACTTGACAACAAAACCCGCAATATACTTACTGATGTTCAGAAAGATTTAGTTGAGCAAGGAATGAAGGGGAAACTTACACACGGTGAGAATCTTCACCTTACATTGAAATTTCTAGGCGAGATTGATGAATCAATTTATAATGAAATATGTAAAGTGATAAAAAAAGTGGCTATAAGGCATCAAGTATTTGTTTTATCTCTGGATAACATTGGTAAGTTTGATAAAGGAAACAAAAAAATTGTATGGGCTGGGCTTTCAGAGAATAAAAATTTATTAAGCCTATTTAGGGATATTGAATCAGAACTGGAAGGTATAATGCCGATAAAAAAAGAAAACTATTATATACCGCATATTACTCTTGCAAGAGAAGCTACTTTGCCACATAAAGAAAAAATTGATACGCATGAAAAACTCGGACACTCTTTTGATGTATTGGGAATATCCCTTATGGAAAGCACCAGAATCAATGGTAAATTAACCTATATAAGACGAGTTTATGAAGACTTTGCTGCAATACTTTAATAGTATTTGAAATAGAAAAGAACATATAAGGAGCATATATGCCTGAAAATATTAAAAGAACGCTGTTAGCTATTTTAAAAATTCTTTTGGTAATATTTTTGATATTTTTGTTTTCACGATTATGGAAGTACGTATTGCCATTTATTATCGCGTATTTCTTTGCCTCATTAATTGAGCCATTAGTAAAATTTATTGAGAAAGAGATTAGAATCCCAAGAAAAATAGGAACAGTAGTTTCAATACTTTTGGTCTTAGGCGTGATTTCTTCTATTCTAGCTTTTTTGATTTACAGGCTGATAACAGAGATCCGAAATGTCTACTTAAGTTTGGCAATTAATATGGATACTGTTGAAGAATTTTTTGTCACATTATTTGACCGTATAAACGGGTTCTATATTACTCTTCCTGAACAGGTTACTGATATTATAAATCAAGGCATTAAAAACCTAGCAAGTAACCTGCAGACTATTTTAAAACCTATAGCTGATTTGGCACAAGTTCCGATACAAATTGCTCTGTATCTGCCCCAAATATTGATATTTTTCTTGGTTACTATTTTGGCAACATATTTTATGTCCAGCGATAAAAGCGTCATAATAAGATATCTGGATTTACAGCTTCCCGATACATGGCTTAATAAATCTCGAAGTATAACTAAAAATGTTTTTTCTGCTTTTTTTGGTTGGCTAAGGGCTCAACTTATTCTGACCAGTATTACTTTCAGTGAATTATTAATCGGTCTATTGATTCTCAAAGTGAATAATGCTCTGCTAGTGGCTTTATTAATAGCACTGGTGGATGTCCTACCTGTGCTGGGCGCAGGTACTGTTTTAATACCTTGGGCCATTGTTAATCTGATCCTCGGAAACACAAAGCTAGGTCTTTCTTTAGCTTTGCTGTATGTTATTATTCTCTTTGTAAGGCAGCTAATTGAGCCTAAAGTACTGGGAAAACAGATAGGGGTACATCCGCTTTTTACCCTTGCTGGTATGTATATTGGTCTTAGAAGGTGGGGCGTTGCGGGGATGTTTATCGGCCCTTTAAGCATTGTAGCCCTTAAATATTTATTTGAAGGGATTGCTAAGGCGGACACCTTTAAGAACTGGATAGCTCATAATTTTCCGTACAAAGGCAAGGGTGCCGCCGAAACAAATAATTTAAATAATAGTACTGACTCGGTTTTTAACGATAATGACAAATAACTAATATTCATTTCAATCCCTCATGAAGTTTTGTAAGAGCTTTTTTTTCAATACGGGAAACATATGAACGAGATATACCGAGACTTTCAGCTACTTCTCTCTGGGTCTTTCCGCATTTTCCGCACAGACCGTAGCGCAAACGGATAATAACCTGTTCTCTGCCTTCAAGTACACATTTTATAAGGCGGTAGAGTTTTTTTATTCTTTGTTTCAAATCAACTTTTTCTTCTACATCTTCATCCTCACAGCCCAATATGTCAATAAGAGCGATTTCATTACCTTCTTTATCCGTTCCCAATGGTTCGTTCAAAGAAACTTCATTTTGGAATTTCTTTGAAGCTCTTAAGTGCATCAGAATTTCATTTTCAATACAACGGGCTGCATAGGTTGCCAAGCGTATCCCTTTGGTCGGATCGTAGCTTGCTACTGCTTTAATAAGCCCTATTGTACCTATGGATATTAAATCATCCGAGTCTGTGTTGCTGATAGAGTATTTTCTTGCAACATGAGCAACCAATCTCAGATTATGCTCAATTAGTATATTACGGGCAGATTCATCCCCTTTTCGGCAAGCTTCAACGTATTGTTGCTCATCTTGACTTGCAAGAGGCTGGGGAAATGATTGAGGTCCCGTTATAAAGCCTGCTAAAAAGTATTGAGATAAAAGTCTGGTAGCCAGTGTTTGCAAAGTAGCAAAAACCATATAATACCTCACATCCATGGTCCCTAATAATATATGCAAGGAATAAATATATTGCTACTTAGAAAAAATGAGAGAATAATCATATTTGCATCAACTTGATTTTTATCTTGCAAAAATATATGCTATAAGAAACGAACAAACACAGATTAGAGGTATTTTATGGATAATCTTATAGATATTTTGAAGGAAAGATACTCAACATTCAGCAAAGGCCAAAAATTAATTGCACGCTTTATTATAGAACACTATGATAAAGCCGCTTTTATGACTGCTGCGAAGTTAGGTGAAGAGGTTGGGGTAAGCGAATCAACAGTTGTACGCTTTGCCAGTGAAGTGGGTTATGACGGATATCCTAAACTGCAAAAGGTATTGCGCGAAGTTATCAAAAGTAAAATGACATCAACCCAGAGGCTTGAAGTATCATCATCCCGGATAGATTCGGAAAGTGCTCTTAAAACCGTGCTTCAATCTGATTTAAACAAGATACGTATTACAATGGAAGAGGCAGATCCCCATAATTTTGATGCAATAGTTGAAGAAATCCTGAAGGCAAAAAGTATATATATCTTAGGAGTAAGAAGTTCAGCGGCATTAGCGAGCTTTGTGGGCTTTTATTTCAACCTGATTTTTAAGAACGTACGTCTGGTACATACAACGAGTGTAAGCGAGATGTTTGAGCAGATTGTAAATGCAGGAGAAGGGGATGTAGTTTTAGGGATCAGCTTTCCGCGCTATTCCAAACGGACCTCCACTGCAATGGAATTCGCCAGAAATCAGGGTGCTACTGTAATAGCAATTACAGACAATGAGGCTTCACCTCTTGCGAAGTGTTCAAATTATTCTCTTTATGCAAGAAGTGACATGGCTTCATTCGTGGATTCACTTGTGGCACCATTATCTATGATAAACGCACTAATAGTGGCAATCGGTTTAAAACGCAAAGATCAGATATATAATACACTTGAAAAGCTTGAAAAACTATGGGATGAATATGAGGTTTATGATAAAGGTGATCAACACAATAAACTAGGCCTTGACTAAAGATAGACCGGAGGAAAAAACCGCTGATGGCAAACAAAGTAGGTATTATAGGAGCGGGAGCTGCGGGACTTATTGCTGCGGGTAGAGCTGCTTCATTAGGTAATTCCGTAATAGTTTTCGAAAAGAACAAGAGAGCAGGAAAAAAGCTATTAATTACCGGAAAAGGCAGATGTAATATTACGAATAATTGTTCCTTGGATGAACTTATGGCTAATATACCCGGAAATGGTCGTTTTCTTTATTCTTCATTCAATAATTATAATAACTTCGATATTATGGACTTTTTTGAATCTGTTAATGTCCCTGTAAAAACCGAAAGGGGAAACAGGGTGTTTCCTGTTTCTGACCGTTCAATGGATGTTGTTAACGCCCTTATTAATTATGCCCACCGCCAAGGAACTCAGTTTATTTATGAAGCCTCGGTTAAGGAAATTGTATGTGAAGAGAATAAAGTAAAAGGAGTATTGCTCCAAAACAATGATTTCTATGAGCTTGATTCGGTTATTCTAGCCACAGGCGGGATCTCATATCCTATGACCGGTTCCACAGGTGACGGCCATATGATGGCAAGAAAATTAGGGCATACAGTTACAGAGCTTAAGCCCTCACTGGTACCGTTGGAGATTCAAGAAAGTTGGGTATCACGATTACAAGGGTTAACCCTCAGAAATGTTGGGCTTACAGCATTTGATAATAAAGGAAATAAAGTATATTATGAGCAGGGCGAAATGCTCTTTACGCATTTTGGCGTATCCGGTCCTATGATATTAAGCGCCAGCCGTCATATCATGGAATGTGGCTATAACGGAGCATATTTTTTAATAGATTTAAAGCCTGCTCTCGATGAAGAAACATTAGATCATCGCCTGCAAAGAGACTTTTCAAAGTATTCCAGAAAACAGTTTGGAAACTCACTTACCGATTTACTTCCCAAGAGCTTGATACCAGTCTTTATAGAGCTCTCAGGGATTTCTCCCGGAAAGCCTGTCCATCAAATAACAAAGGAAGAGAGAAAAGAACTCGGTAAGCTGCTCAAAGGTATTAAAGTTACTGTATCGAAACCGCGCCCCATTGAGGAAGCAATTGTTACAGCCGGAGGAGTTTTAACCAAAGAAATTAAACCTTCTACTATGGAATCCAAACTGGTTAAAGGTTTATTCTTTGCGGGAGAGATAATTGATGTTGATGCCTATACCGGAGGCTTTAATCTCACTATTGCCTTTTCGACAGGGTTTGTAGCAGGCAGTAATGCATAACCAATACTGCAGCTTTCGCACATTATAGCAGTATCATTTACGCTGCATACGGGAAAACTCTCTAGTGTTAATTTACGATGCTTGGGAGTGAACGTATGGATAGCCTCTTAAAAACTTTGTCATGTCTGATGTTATTAGCTGTTATCACTATACAGCTTCTCTTGGTTTCACCCTATCGAGAAAGACTGACAGATGATACTATCAACGGAAGAGTCTTGAAAATATATGAGTCGGTTATAAAGAGAGGAACCGTAGTTCTTGATGCAATGGGAAATTATGAACCAAATACAGCTTATATTATTATTAATGGCGACAAGAAAAAGATGGTTGATAAGTTTCCGGCTGAACTAAATCTTAGTGATGGTGATATTGTAGAGATACAATTGAAACAAGGGAATCCACCTTTTTATGTGTTTTTATTTTCTAGAAAAGGCTCTATTAAGACTGATCTTAAAGGAAGCACAGTTCTTATTAATCCGGGAATTAACAGAATGTTTAGTGTGTTAGGCGATTAAATGTGGTATAAAACACTATATCGATATCTATCCGGTGCCTGATAGACGGGGGAAATCTTTATTTATAGAAAAGGTTGTTCTTGTTAAGGAAAGCTATTTGAAATATAATCTAAAGAGTCAATGAATATTTTAAGTTCAAATTAATTAGGGGGCTTTAACGTGGATAATGAAAATAAGAATATCGGTAGTAAGGAAGTAGTTAAAGCTGCGATAATGGTGTCGCTTACCGGTGACAGGGAAGAGGAACGAATATTAAAAGCCCAATTTTTTAATAGGGGTATTAAGACTGCTGCAGTTGATTATGGCGGAGAATTCATAAATTCTATAACAAAAATTATAGAAAGAGCCGTAGTTTCTTCAAGACGCGAAGGAGTCATTGGAGAATACCATAATGAGGAAGGTGCAGTGGCGGGAGCGGCAAGGGAAGCCCTTACTCAGGTTATGCCAAAGGCATTGGGTTTAAATGTTGGCGGGAAAATTGCAGTAGCTCGTTCCGGTGAACATATAGCTGTTTCTGTCTTTTTTGGTATAGGTCTTCTGCACTTAAACGAAATTACCATAGGAACTGGTCACAGGGTAGTTTAGTGGGAGGTAATTATGAAATCGATTCAAATTGCTATAGACGGGCCTTCCGGCGCAGGAAAAAGCACTATGGCTAAGCAATTATCTCAAAAATTAGGAATTGTATATTTAGATACAGGGGCTATGTACAGAGCCTTGGCTTTAAAAGCTATCCGCTTGAATATTGATACCCGTGATAGTGAGAAGGTAACCGAGCTTTTACTGGATATCGATATTCAAATAAAGTATGAAAATGGCAACCAAAAAGTTATTCTTGATGGTGAGGATGTTTCTGATAAAATACGTACCGATGAAGTATCAATGGGAGCTTCAAATGTATCTGCTATTCCTGAAGTCAGAAAACGCCTTGTTGAGCTTCAACAAAAGATGGCAAGCAATACATCGGTTGTGATGGATGGAAGAGACATTGGTACACATGTGCTTCCAAATGCGGATGTTAAGATATTTCTTACCGCATCAGTTGCCATACGTGCTTTAAGAAGATATAATGAACAAAAAGAAAAAGGTATTCTAAAAAAGAGCCTTGAAGAAATAGAAAAGGAAATTGAAATCCGTGATTACAATGATAGCCATAGAGCTGCATCCCCGTTACAACAAGCCGATGATGCCGTGCTTTTGGATACCAGTAATTATTCTATAGCCGAATCGGTGGAAAAAATTCTTGAAATTATCAAAAGTAAGGGGTTACTTAATGATTTATAGTTTTGCTAAATTTCTCTTTTTTCTCTATTTTATTTTTTCTCGACGCGTGAAAATTGAAGGAAGAGAGAATATTCCAAAAACGGGTCCGGTTTTACTCTATGCAAATCATCCTAGCGCCTGGGACATGTTTCTAATTGCAGTTTTTACGAAAAGAAAAGTTCACTATATGGCCAAGGCTGAGCTATTTAAAAACCCTATTTTACGATTTTTACTAAAATCAGTAGGCGCGTTTCCTGTAAGCAGAGGAAAAGGTGACGTAGGGTCTGTAAAGACGGTATTTAAACTTTTGGAACAAGGAAGAATAGTTGGTATTTTCCCTGAAGGAACAAGAACGGAAAAGAAAAACCCAAAGAAAAGAAAAGCTGGCGCTGCTATGATGGCCTTGCATTCTAAAGCACCTATTCTTCCAGTTGGAGTTGAATGGAATAAAAAGATTTTTTCAAAAGTTCGTGTTGTTTTCGGAGAGCCTTTCTTGATGCTGCCAAGAGAGGAAGATGCACATACACCTAAAGAAGAACTTTTGAAATTAACCGAAGAAATAATGGATAAAATATATGCATTAATTGGGCAGTGAGGATTTATGGAAATTAAAGTTGCAAAAAACGCAGGATTCTGTTTTGGCGTTGATAAGGCTGTAAAAATATCTTTTGAGTTAAATTATGACGGTAATAAATATACTATGGGTGAATTGATTCATAATCGCCATGTAATCGATCAGCTTGAGAAAAAAGGGATAAAAGCGATAAATAATCTGGATGGAGTAAAAGAGGGCGATTGCGTAATAATCAGAGCTCATGGTATAGGAAAAGACGTTTATGATGAGCTTAACAACTTGAAAGTAAAAATAATAGATGCAACATGCCCCTATGTAAAACGCATACATGAGATAGTAAAAAAAGAGTATGCAGCAGGGAATCAAATTATAATTGTTGGAGATAGAGAACATCCAGAGGTAATTGGAATAAATGGTTGGTGTGAAGGAAAAGCTTTAATTATCTCACATGAAAGTGAAGCTGAACAACTGCCATTTTATGACAAAAAAGCTGTTGTTGTATCACAAACTACTTTTAAAAGGGCGAAATATGAAGATATTTATGAAGTTATAAAGAAAAAGTTTGCATTCGTATTAAAATTTGATACAATATGTAATGCGACTGTGCAACGACAATCCGAAGCAGAGAAACTGTCTAAGGAAGTAGAAGCAATGATCGTTATAGGAGGTAAGAATAGTTCTAATACGCAGAAATTATACGAAATCTGCAAAGAGAATTGTTCTGAGACTTATCTTATTGAAAATGCGGATGAGTTGCCTCTTCTCGATAAAAATGTAAGAACAGTAGGGATTACTGCAGGCGCATCGACACCTGAGAAGGTAATCAAGGAGGTTATTTTTCACATGGCAGACATTATGAACGGGCATGAAGGCGAAATTGATTTTAGCAAAGCCCTGGAGATGACTCTAACCGAGCTTAAGACTAACGAAATCGTAAAAGGAAAAATTATCGGATACAATAATAATGACGTATTCGTTGATTTGGGCTATAAGGCCGATGGTCTTATCCCAATGGAAGAGTTCCTTGATGATCCTGATTTTGATCCGGAAAAGGAATTAAAAGCAGGCAATGAGATAGAAGCGCTGATTGTTAAAATCAACGATGGCGAAGGAAATGTTGCGCTGTCGAAGAAAAAGGTTGATTCTATCCGTGGCTTTGAGTTAGCCGAGGAAGCATTTAAAAATAACACCCCGATTGATGTTATTATCAAAGATATAGTCAAAGGTGGAGCTGTTGCAGATTTCAAGGGAGTTCGTATTTTTATACCAGCATCTCAAATTAGTGATAGATTCGTAAAGGATTTAGAACCCTATAAAGGTAAAAGAGTTAAAATAGTAATAACAGAAATGGCAAACAGAAGACGCGTTGTCGGTTCTTGCCGTGCTATTATTGAAGCTGAAAAAGCCGTTAAATCCGAAGCATTCTGGAATGAAGTCGAGATAGGTAAAGAATATACTGGAACGGTTAAAAGTCTTACAAATTTTGGTGCGTTCGTTGACCTTGGTGGTGTGGACGGCCTAGTACATGTATCTGAACTTTCCTGGAAGAAAGTTGATGATCCTTCAAGTATTCTAAAAGTAAATGATGTTGTTAATGTAAAAGTTTTAGACTTTGATAAAGAAAAGAAAAAGATATCCTTGGGGTACAGAAGAGCTGAAGATAATCCATGGTATAATATTGAGAGCAAGTATGCGGTTGGAAGTGTTGTAACGGGTACTGTGCTTCGTATGGTTCCATTTGGTGTTTTTGTTGAGCTTGAAGAGGGCGTGGAAGGTCTGGTTCATATATCACAGATTTCTAATGTTCGCATAGGAAGACCTGAAGAGGTTCTTGAAGTTGGGCAAAAGATTGAAATGAAAATCATGGATATAAATACAGAGCTGAAGAAAATCAGCTTGTCCATAAAGGAAGTTAAGCCTATTGACCCTGAGAGCGCAGAAGAACCGGTTAAAGAATCCGATGATGAGAAAATTCCTTCTGAGCATAGCGAAGAGATGACAAACACGATAGGTGATATCATAAAAGATTCTCAGGAGTAATAGTTAGTTATAAGATGTTAAATAAAAGGCAAGACCGAATTTCGGTCTTGCTCTTGTATATTATAGTTTTATTCCGTGGAGGGTAATAATGGAGAGCTTCAGAGATTACGAACTTTTTAAATCAAAGTTTTATGATTTATCAAACATTGATTTAAGCCTTTACAAGGAAAAACAAATGAAACGTCGTATTACATCCTTGGTCGAAAAATATGGTTTTACTACATACTGTTCATTCCTGGAACAGATGAAGAAGGATTCAGAATTGTACGGAGTATTTATCAATTATCTTACTATTAACGTTTCTGAATTCTACAGGAATCCGAATCAGTGGGTTCTTTTTGAAAACAAAATACTTCGGGAGGTTTTTAAGGATAGAAACCTTTCGGAATTAAAAATATGGAGTTCGGCTTGTTCAACCGGTGACGAGCCATACACCATTGCGATGATACTGAATAAATATCTGCCCCTTGAGAAAATAAGTGTTCTGGCAACAGATATTGACCTTGAAGCTATAAATAAGGCGAAAATCGGAGTATATCCCTCTAGAAGCCTTAAAGATCTTCCCAAAGAATACTTAGATAAACACTTTAGAAAAGTTGACGATGACACCTTCCAGATATCAGATAAGATTCGCAGGTGTGTAAATTTTAAACAGCTTAATCTTTTGGAAGATCCATATCCAAAAGGAACGGACATCATAATCTGCAGAAATGTGCTGATTTATTTTACAGAGGAAGCAAAAAATTATATAATGAAAAGGTTCAGTGAATCATTAAAAAATAACGGTGTACTTTTTATCGGTAGTACCGAACAGATTATGAATTACCAAAGCTTTGGAATGAAATCTATAGAAACATTTTTCTATCAAAAATCGGAGGGATAATAATCATGGTACAGATAGATAAAATGAATAAAGAAGAGCTTTTAGAAATTATTAGAATAAAAGATGAGTTATTAAAAGAACTAAGAGAAGAAATAGATGCATACAGAGAATTGGTAGAGGAATTGCAGGGAAAACTCGATATTAAAGATATAATGTACTCAGGAAACGGAGATTAATTGTGTTCGCCTATCTTAAAGGGATTCTTGTTAGAAAAACATCAGACAGTATTATTCTTGATGTAAATGGCGTTGGATATAAGGTCTTTACAGATGCCTCAACTCTTTCGCTTTGTATTGAAACAGGTCGTGAGATTAAGCTTCATACCTATTTTCATGTCAGAGAGGATACTCAGGCTCTTTATGGTTTCTTAAATGAAGAAGAATTAAAAATGTTTGAACAGCTTATATCGGTATCCGGAGTAGGGCCTAAGGCAGCGCTTAGCTTAATATCAAACTTGCCACCCTCTGAGTTTGGTCTTGCGGTTTTAACTGACGATATTGATAGTTTTACAAAAGCTCCGGGTATAGGTAAAAAGACAGCCCAAAGAATTATCTTAGAACTGAAAGATAAATTAAAGAAGGCAAATGTCCAATTAAATGATTTAAAAGTAGACACCACATGCATGGAGTTCCCCGGCAATAAATTAAATGAGGCAATAAGTGCTTTAATTATGCTTGGATATTCGTCGCAGGAGGCAAACAAGACAATATCCGCCGTATATGATGATCAAAAAACAATAGAGCAAATAATAAAGGATGCTCTTAAGAACAGTTTGTAATGACATTGCCTGTTACTAAAATCGGAGATTTCGATTTTATCTCGTTATAGCAAAGTGAGGTGGTATAGTGGAAGAAGAAAGACTTATAAATAGCGAATTTAGATGCGATGATTTTGACGAGGCAAGTTTAAGACCACGTACCATCAATGAATATATAGGGCAAACTAAGGTCAAAGAGAATCTTCTTGTTTTCATAGAAGCAGCAAAAAAAAGGGAAGAAGCGCTGGATCATGTGCTTCTCTATGGGCCTCCCGGCCTTGGCAAAACAACGCTTGCCGGAGTAATTGCCAGTGAGCTGGGGGTAAACATCAGGGTAACATCAGGTCCGGCAATAGAAAGGGCAGGAGATTTAGCTGCTATTCTTACCAATCTGGGCCAATCCGATGTGTTGTTTATTGATGAAATCCACAGGCTTAACCGTAATGTTGAGGAAATTCTATATCCGGCTATGGAAGATTATGCATTGGATATTATAATCGGAAAAGGACCCAGTGCAAGATCAATCCGCCTTGACTTGCCTAAATTTACATTGATTGGAGCCACAACAAGAGCAGGTCTTTTAACATCTCCGCTACGGGATAGGTTCGGAATAATAAACCGTTTGGAGATTTATACATATAATGAACTTGCCACTATTGTAAAGCGATCGGCCGATATTCTCGGTATAGAAATCGAAGAAAAAGGAGCCGAGGAGATTGCGAAAAGGTCAAGAGGAACTCCAAGAATCGCTAATCGTCTGCTAAAAAGAATACGCGACTTTGCCCAAATTAAATCAGACGGAAAAATAACTCAAGAAGTAGCTCAGTTTGGATTAAAAGCCCTTGAAATAGACGAACTCGGCTTGGATAATACTGATAGAATTGTGCTTGATACAATAATCAGTAAGTTTGATGGAGGCCCTGTTGGTTTGGATACTTTAGCCGCATCCACAGGGGAAGAAGCCAACACAATTGAGGATGTTTATGAACCGTATCTTTTGCAATTAGGATTTATTCAAAAAACACCCCGAGGCAGACGTGCTACCCGCTTGGCATATCAACATCTAGGGATACAGTTTTCAGGTCAGGACGAAAACGAGCAAATCACGCTATTAAACGGTTTTGAATAGAGGAGATGATGTTATGTCATACAAAGTCGGATTTATTGGTGTAGGTAATATGGGGGGCGCTCTTGTAAGAAGCATAGCCGAATACAATAAGGATGCCTCTAAAAATAATTTGATGGATGAACCCCAGTTTTCGCTATGTGCTTTTGATACCAACTCTACATTATTAAAAAAGTTGACAAATGAATTGGGAATTCTGGAAGAGCCTAGTGCTGCAAGTCTTGTAAGTAATTGCGATATAATTGTTTTAGCTATTAAACCTCAGTATTGTCGGCCCGTTCTTGAAGAAATAAAACAGGTACTAACCCCTGATAAAATAATCGTCTCAATTATTGTGGGGCTTCCAATTCAATATTTTAAGAGCGTTTTAGGTAGCCAAGCAAGAGTTGTAAGAACCATGCCTAATACCCCTGCATTGGTAGGAGAAGGCATGACGCTTGTAAGCTGGAATGATTCTATTAATAATGACGAAAAGAAAGCCATAATTAATCTTTTTAGCTGTTCCGGTAAGGTAGAGGAACTGGAAGAAAGCTTGATGAGCGAGGTAACAGCTCTAACTGGCAGCAGCCCTGCTTATGTTTTTATACTTATTGAAGCTATGGCTGATGCGGCGGTTAAGTCTGGGATACAGCGCAGTATGGCATATCGGCTCGCTGCGCAGGCGGTGTTGGGTTCGGCAAAAATGGTCTTAGAAACAGAAAAACATCCTGCCGAACTTAAGGACATGGTTTGCTCACCAGCAGGAACAACTATTGATGCTGTTGCAACCCTAGAACAGGAAGGCTTCAGAAATGCAATAATAAAAGCTATGGATGAGTGTACAAAAAAAGCCAGAGAAATTGGTAGCAAAAATATTTCTAACATATAGGAGAAATTTCATGGAGTATTACGAAAAAACTATTAGTACAGAGTTAAAGTATAAAGGCAATATTATCGATGTGGAAAAATTAATTGTTGAGCTTCCAAATGGAAAACATGCATCCAGAGATATTGTGAGAAATGCAGGAGCATCTGTAGTGGTGCCTATTTTAGATGACGAAATAATACTGGTACAGCAATTTAGAAAACCACCTGAAAAGGTATTCATAGAGCTTCCAGCAGGTAAGCTTGAGGTTGGCGAAGACCCCGCCGTTTGCGCTGCCCGGGAGCTTAAAGAAGAGACCGGATATAGCGCAGGAAAGCTTGTTAAAATTCTGGAACTATACCCGGCACCTGCATTTGCAGATGAGGTTCTACACATTTATTTAGCTACAGAGCTGACAAAAGGCGAAGCAACACCAGATGAGGATGAATTTATTTCCGCTAAAGCATATAAACTAGAGGAAGCCTTGTCAATGATAGATAATGGCATTATAAAAGACAGCAAGACGGTAGCGGGGATTCTGTTTGCGTCAAGACTTCTTAGTAAATAATCGGTCTTTTATGGAGAAAACTATGAACATATCCGTTAAGAAAATCGGTGTAATCGGCTTGGGTTTAATCGGCGGTTCTATTGCACGTGCTTTAAAACGAAGTGATAAGAACTACATTATAAAGGCTTGGGATAAAGATAAGAAAAACCTAGAACAGGGCTTTGAAGAAAAAGTTATTGACGAGTATATTTTTTCAATTAAAGAAGGCTTTTTTGAATGTGATGTTATTTTCCTTTGTATTCCTGTGTTTGCCATGAAAGAGATTCTTGATGAGCTTTTAATTAGCATTTCGCCCAACTGTATTTTAACTGATGTTGGCAGTACAAAGTCTGATGTGGTGGCTTTAATCAATGAAATGAAAGTAAAAAACCCTTTTATTGGGGGCCATCCTCTTGCTGGCTCTGAAAAGTCTGGTTTTGCCGCATCAAGGGCAAATCTTTTTGAAAATGCATACTACTGTCTTACTCCTACAGAGAATACAGATGATGAGATTTTAAAAAAGCTAAGGGATATCGTTACCGATTTAGGCGCAATCCCAATTGATATGACTCCTTCTGAACATGATAGGGTAACAGCGGCAATCAGCCACGTTCCTCATGTTATTGCAGCCTCGCTTGTGAATCTGATTGATGAGCTTGATAGTCCGGATAATGTTATGAAAACTATATCTGCCGGAGGTTTTAAAGATCTTACCCGTATAGCATCGGCATCGCCGGGATTATGGGCAGGCATCTGTTTGTCTAACAGAGAGAAAATACTTGACACCTTGCTATCTTTCAGAGAGGGGCTAAAACGCTTCGAAAACGATTTGGAAAGCAGGAACAGGAAAAGTATAGAAGAATTTTTTGCATCAGCCAGAGAGATTAGAAATGCCTTGTCTGATGGGAAGAATATTTTTCAAAAAACTTATGCAATTACAGTGGATGTGGATGATAGACCGGGTATTATTGCTTTAATTGCAACAGCACTGGCAAATAAGAATATAAATATTAAAAATATCGGAATATTAAACAGTAGAGAAACAGAAGAAGGAGCTCTGGAAATACAATTTGAAAGTGAAGAATCCCGGCTTCAGGGTTTAGAAACATTAAGCCGGTTGGGGTATCAAGCAAAACTAAAAGAATGATAAATAATTTGTAAAAAAGTATATTTATTTAACTTGTACAATGTATAATTGTCGTCGCCGCCTCATAAATTCTAACGAGGTGAGCGACGATGTTATTTATCAGCATAAAGAAAAAAACAATGGGATTGCTTTTTATTGCAATTATTCTTTGTTTGGTGGTTGTCACAATCTACTCTGCCGTAAAAGTTTCACATAACGAAAACAAATACCAGTCAGTTTTGGCTATGACACAAATGTTTGATGATACACATTTCATAGCATATATTTCAGATGTGCAAGCGAATAAGGATAAACAAAACATAGAAGTATTCGACATAACAAAAGGAAAGGTGATTCTTACTGAACCGACCAGCATTGATATGCAAAACGAGGTTATAAACTACATTAAGACTATTAAAAGCTTGTACACAAAAGTAATGCCCTTTCCTGAAAAAGGTTATGTAATTCGCGTTCCCTTTGATACCCCCATAAAAGTAAAGCAAAAACTCGTAAACGATGCAGGAATCAAAGCCATAGATTCAGTGTTTATAATACTAAGTGATAAGGAAGCGCCGATTATGCTTATACTAGATAGCCAGGAACGGCCGTTTTTTTATACATTTAACGCCAGCGTACAGCCCTTGCTGGATTATGTAAAACTAAAGCCTGAAACAGAGCAACCCAAAGAAAAAATGGAGAATACAAATGCTACTCCTACCGAATTAGAAACAGAGAACCAGAATCAAGAGCCGACGGGTGAATAAAGCAAATATAAATAGTGCTCTCTTTTAGTTACTACTACAAAGTAGTGCAGATTAAAAGCCTGTATATAATCAAACGATGCAGGCTTTTTAGCATTATGCTATTTTGCAATTTATTTTTTAATGTCATTTCACTATACTTGATGCCCTTTCAGGATAGTGGCCGCATACCATAGCCTCAGGAAGAAGATTAACTCTGCATTTATTAATTGATATGGCTAATAGATGGTAAAAATAGAAAACCTCCTTAGATATATGATAATAGATTCCATTTGTCTGATCCAAATTCCTGGGGTAAGACTAGAATGACATACACATTCAAAATCTCATTTGATTAGTAGAGAAGAATTTTTAACAATATAACCGTGCCTAGGTGGAATGTAAAATAGGGTGGAATTTACTTTTTCAAATGAGGCGGAAACTATTGGGGTAAGAAAAGTTTCAAAATCTATTGAAAACTTACCTGTTCTTGTTTATAATATGAGGGGACTTGGGGGTGTAGCTCACCTGGGAGAGCGCTTGAATGGCATTCAAGAGGTAAGGGGTTCGATCCCCCTCATCTCCACCAAATCAAATACCATCTATTGATAAAAGGAATTTTGTCAGCAGATGGTTTTTTGTTTGCCTGAAAGTGCTTGATTTAAGCCATTTTCGGGCTTTGTGCTTTTCGCCTTGTAGCAATAGTTGGTGTTTTAGAGTAGCCGTTTTCGGGGGATACTTGACACAAACCCGTGGCTGCCAAGTGCTTATTTTTAACGATTAGACCTCTGAGGGTGTGCATCTTTTAACGATTTGTCCTGTAATCGTTAAAAGATATTACTATTTAAAAAAACAGCCCACCCGAAGGCGAGCCGTATACCTTGGCGACCTTGATTTGGCAATGTTACGCTACAACTTTTTGCCATTATTTATCTAACTGAAAAATTTCCTCGACTGGAGTATTTAATAGTTGGGCAAGTTTCATTGCCAATTCGAGTGTAGGATTATATCTGTCATTTTCAATGGCAATAATTGTCTGCCTTGTCACGCCTACTCGATTTGCAACATCTTCCTGACGCAATCCCAACTCCTTACGTAGCACCTTTATTTTATTCTTCATGTTTATCCTTTTTCTCCTTAGCCATTTTACGTTTCATGTATAACTGACTTCCAAAGAAAATAATATTTTGAATGAGTATGATCGTAGTTTGAATTATGGGGGTATAGCCTTTAATTTGAGATATTACAGCCCATACAAGCAATGCGGCATTCTCAAATACATATGCCAGCCTCATAGCCTTAAAGTTAATGGACATTTCCATTTCATCGGCTCTCCTAAAGATCTTCATGAAATTACCACCTCTCTTTAATGTAAAAACATCTTTACATTTACTATGTTCTGGAAAAGACAAAATGTCAAGACCTTTTTACATAATTGTTGCCCAAAAATCGATGCTTCGCTGTTTATTGTAGGTAAGAACAAGATGTATGATAATCGTGTAGGAGTGCACCTTAATAATAAAAATGTATTTTCCGACTGCGATGTCCGAGGGGGCATGATTTCACGATAATGATTCAAGATGCTTCGATGCTAAAGGCAAAACCTGCGAAGATTGTATCAATGAAGCGTGGGAGCTGTTGGCCTTCGAAACGAGCGGAGATAGATCTGCGTATGACGCTGAGGACAAAAAGTTATCAGCCAGCACCCTTCAAAAAGCAGCCGCTATAAAAAAACTTAATGGTTCGCTCGGTGTCCTCAAAAATGAAATTCGAGAATTGTCAGACGAAATGGGTGGCGCGGCGTCCACGGTTGATAAAATCAATGTACTGCTACAAAAGACAGGGTTCAGAGGATTTCAACTACGCCCCCACGCAAGTGTTCCTGATAAATATGAAGTTGTCAGCGAAGACGGCGAGGTCTCCAAAGGTCTAAGCGAAGGTGAAAAGAACTTTATAGCTTTTCTGTACTTTTATTTTTATGTTCAAGGGGCGTGGGCAAAGAAGACCTCGTTAAGGGAAAAATTGTAGTGATTGACGACCCTGTTTCGAGTATGGATAGCGGTGTTCTTTTTGTCGCCAGCTCACTCGTCCGAAAACTGGTTGAAGACTGCTTTTTAGACGGCGGCCAATTCAACATTAAGCAGATTTTTGTCTTGACACACAATCCGTATTTCCACAAAGAAATATCCCATAAATATGAAACGAGCAGAGACGACATCGTTAAGA
>JAAYNX010000115.1 GCA_012520615.1 Clostridiaceae bacterium
AAAAACTAATATCATAGGGGAGTAGCTCAGTTGGTAGAGCAGCGGTCTCCAAAACCGCGTGTCGCGAGTTCGATCCTTGTCTCCCCTGCCAATAGTACCAAGGCTTTTACGCTTTGGTGCTTTTTATTTTCTTCACGAATCGTTTGGCCACCAATGCGTATCATCTTTTTATTACCTTCATGGACATGTTCCTATATCATTGTATGAAAAATGGACGACTTCGGTTATAAAATGAGATAATAATACACCTTTTTAAACATACAATACTTACAATTACTAATTCTAAGTGTATAATAAATATGATACGTTCTGTCGTATATATTTGGATTACACCGCATTATTAAATTTTAGAGGAAAAATGAAAAGGCTTATAATTTTTTTATCAACTTTGTTATTGCTATTATTTATAACATCATGCCAGAATCATTTGGCAGTCTTTGACCCTTTACATACCTCCGAGGCAATACCCTCGGACACACCTGACGGTACTTCCCCTCAGGTGGTTTCACCTTCTTCTGTCCCTACACATACTCCCGGACCGGATTCCACACAAGCACCGGTTTTAACTGCAACGCCAACTCCGGCTCCCACACCTATTCCAACACCAACTCCGGTTCCTGTGGTTCCTCCTGTTCCTTCCACCGAATCACCAGATACTCCTGTAACATTACCTGCCATCAGCCAGGATGATGCTTTGAGTATAATACCCATTGAATACCAAATACTTAAGTTGTTTAAGTCTGATAAAGCAATAAGATATATTGGATATAAGGAACAAAACCCTGATTTTGACTATGAAAAAGTATTCTTATATGTGAATATGGGTCTGGATTTACCCTTTTACACGAATATCAATACAATAAAAGAAACAAACCGCATAGATGTATTAGTAAATAAATACAATAAACTTCCCGATGATTTTACTCCCCAACTTGAACAGCTTCCGGCTTCGATTTGCTCACCGGGAATGGGAAACCAGTATTTAAGGAAGGAAGCAAAGGAAGCCTTTGAAAAAATGCATTATGATGCAAAAAAACTTGGTCTTAACATTACGGCTTATGGTACATATAGAAGTATAGCGTTACAGCACAGCATCTGGGCAGGAAAAGTAAATTCCGGCAGAACCATTGCGGACGTAGACAGGCTAAATTCCCGAGGCGGCCATAGCGAGCATCACACCGGATTGGCAGTAGATGTGATAAAGAACAATTCCACGGTTGAAAAATCCGATGAATTTAAATGGTATAAGGAAAATGCACATCTTTATGGTTTTATAATACGGTACCCAAAAGGGAAAGAAAAGATAACTGGCTATTCTTATGAGCCGTGGCATTTGAGATACCTCGGTGTGGATATAGCAACAGAAATTTATAATAGCGGATTAACCTTTGAAGAATATTATGCTTTGATGATTGTAGATTGAAGACAGTAGGGAGGCATATTGCGCTCAGGATGATAAAAAGGGCTCGGGATTACTGCCTGTTTTGGAGCAGTATCTGAGCCCTCATGTTTTATTTATTCAGAAATAAAGCAAGTCAAATTATCACTAGATTTATTTCTTAACTGTTGCGTACATAAAGTACTTATAACCCAGTGGTGATGACCAGAATCCTTCTATGCTCTCATCAATAAGATAGAGATCAACATAGTAGTAGATTGGGCAAAGCATGCTATCTTCAAAAATCAAGTCCTCAGCCTCGTGCATCATCTTAAAGCGCTCTGCGGTATCAGTTGATGTCTTAATCTTTGAAATCAAAGCATCATATTCTGGATTTGACCATTGAGCGTCATTGTTCCCGCTTCCGGTAATCCACATATCAAGCATACTAATTGGGTCATTGTAGTCTGATAACCATCCGTTACGAGCAATTTGGTATTCGCCGTTCTTTCTGGTATTTAGGAAGGTACCCCATTCCTGGGAAACCAAAGACACATTTACGCCAATCTTTTTCCACATATCCTGAAGTGCTTCACCTATAGCCTTGTGAGCTGTATTTTCATTATATAAATATTCTAGCTGAGGAATTCCCTCGCCATTAGGATATCCGGCTTGAGCAAGTAATTCTTTTGCCTTTTCAAGATTTCCTTCATAATCATATGGATCGTAGTAATCGCCGCCTACTTCACGGAATTCCTTAGTAGGATCTGCATCAGAAAGTCCTAAGGATACAAAGGCACCTGCAGGAACCTCGCCTTTTTTAGAGATTTCTTTAACGATAAATTCACGGTCAATGGCAAGAGTCAAAGCTTCACGAACAAGTTTATTATCCAGAGGTGCTTTTTGAACATTAAAGGATACATAATATGTTCCTAACTGACCTTCAAGATGAAACTCCGGCTTATCTTTCCAAGCATCAATTTCATCGTTGGGCATGTCATCAGTAAAAAGGATTTCCTTCTTCTGGAACGCGTTCAATCTGGCAGTATCATCTTCCATTAGAACAAACTTAATATTTTCCATGCCAAGATTCTTATAGTCCCAATAGTTCTTGTTCTTTGTCATAGTAATATGAGAACCTGGAACCCATTCTGTTACCTTGTATGGTCCATTGCCGATATAAGTTTTTGCATCTACAGCCCATGAATCACCATGTTCTTCAACCAAATCCTTACGAACAGGTGAGAAAGTGGGGAAAGCTGTCAGCTCAAGGAAGTAAGGAACCGCATTGTAAAGAGTTACTACCAATGTTTTGTCATCGGGAGCCTGAACATTTAAAGTTCCTTCATTGTAGCCATCAATAACTTCGAACATGTATTCATAGTCAGCTGCAGTTTCAGGGGAAATGGCACGATTCCATGAATATACAAAATCACTAGCTGTCAGAGGCTTATCATCGCTCCACTTAAGATTGTCACGAAGATGGAATGTGTAAACCTTTCCGTCGTCTGATACTTCATATTTCTCAGCTTGGCCGGGAACAGGTACGCCGTTCTTATCGAGAGTCATAAG
>JAAYNX010000145.1 GCA_012520615.1 Clostridiaceae bacterium
ACGTTTGGTGAATCCGGAGAGCCTCAGGAATTGATGGACAAATACGGTCTTAACGCTGATGCAATTGTCAGTGCGGCATTGTCTGTGCTGAAGAAGAAGGCAAAGTAAAACAAGGTTGTTAAAAGATAAGATTAACCTGTGTTATATATAAAGAACGGTTTAAAAGGCGACTAGAGATAGTCGCTTTTTGCCGTAATAATTATTAAATTAAACCGGAGTATTTAAATAGCTGATGACAAGACTAGTAAATATAAAGATTCATCATAAATGACCACACTTGAAAAGTGGGATATTTTGATATGAGATTTTTCTTGTTAATTAAAATAAAGAAGGGCAAATTCAGCTTGTTTAATTAAGTTAAAACTTGTATGATTGGTAAGTAAGTTTAAAGCAACAGAGGGGTTATCATCGTGAATAATAAAAATAAAAAAGTAAGTGCAATAATTCTATTAGTGGTTACAGCAACCATGTGGAGCCTTGGCGGGCTTTTAATTAAATCTATAAATGCTCACCCTTTAGCCATAGCAGGAACAAGATCGGCTATTTCTTGTATAATCATGATACTATATGTGAAAAAGCCTAAGTTCAACTGGTCGTTCACACAAATTGCTGCAGGGGTGGCTTATGCATCAATGGTAATTACCTTTGTATTCAGCACTAAGCTTACAACAGCTGCAAATGCGATACTTCTGGAATATACAGCACCAATTTTTGTAGCTTTACTCAGTGCTTGGATGCTTAAGGAAAAACCAAAAGCCATTGACTGGGTTACCATAATGCTTGTATTTGGAGGTATGGTGCTCTTTTTCCTGGACAGCCTTGATGCAAAAGGGTTCGCAGGAAATATTTTCGGTCTCTTAAGCGGTATCAGCTATGCTCTTTTCACTGTGTTCATGAGAATGCAAAAAAACGGGTCACCAATCGAGTCAGTAATTCTGGGTAATGCTATTTCGGCTATTGTTGGCATACCATTTATCTTTATGTCGGTTCCCGATTTTAAAGGATGGTTGTTTCTCGTTATTCTGGGTGTTGTTCAACTCGGAATTCCATATATTATGTACAGTGAAGCCATCAAAAATGCTTCAGCTCTTGAAGCCAGCATTATTACAATGATAGAGCCTATATTAAATCCCATCTGGGTTGTTTTGATTATTGGAGAAATACCCGGAGTCCTTTCAATAATAGGGGGAATCATTGTTATTGCCACCGTTGCTATAAGGTGTGTAATTCTTTCTTCCACAAAGCATACTGATGAAGAAAATCTGAATGAAAAGATGGAAGTAAAGTCAATTGCAAGCTAATTTTTCTCTGCAGGTTTTGCGAATTTCCTAATAAATAAATTATCCCTCTCTAGGAAATCAGATATTGTATCAAAACCCAGCTGATTTAGAAGCTCTATAACGTGAGGATTATCGATAGGAGTTTTATACTGTGCAAGCTCCCCGTAGTCATTAACATGTTCGGTTCCCTCTTTATATGGAATAATTGCCTTAGGCCCGCCTACACAGCCGCCTACACAGCCCATACCCTCCATAAAGTTTGATTTAATATTCCCGTCCATAATCTCTTTTAGAAGCTGCTTACATTCAACGGCTCCATTAGCCTGAGTAGCCCTTAGCTTAATCTTTCTGTCTGGGTTCAGGCGGTTAAGTGTGCTTTGAACAGCCTGACTGACACCACCGGTTTTCGCATAAATACGCCCTGCCTTTGATGAATGATCCCGTAAATCCTCGGGTAATTGAGAAAAATCAATTTCAGCAATATCAAAAAGCTCTTTTATTTCTTGAAAAGTGAGGACATAGTCTACCGCATCTTTGATATCGGGTTCTTTAGCTTCGGCCTTTTTTGCAATACAAGGCCCAATGAAAACAGTCACTGCATCGGGATGAATTTTCTTAATTGCTCTGCCGCAAGCTACCATAGGAGAAACAGAAGGGGGCATATGGGGTATCAGCTCATGATAAATTTTCTTTATCATTGCTACCCAAATAGGACAGCAGCAACTGGTAAGCATAAAATCTTTGTCTTCTTTTATGGTACGATCGAATTCCAGAGCTTCTTTAAGGGTAAGAATATCTGCGAATAAGGCGACTTCAAGCATACCGTAAAACCCAAGACATTTAAATGCGGAGCGTAGTTTTCCCGCTGTTACGTCTAGTGTAAATTGGCCGTTAAATGCGGGAGCAATCATTGCATATACAGGAACGGATTTAGAATGTACCAAATCAAGAATGGGAAGCAGGTCTTTTCTTTCAACCAAACCTTTGTTTTCACATACTTCAAGGCAACGACCGCAGCCGGTGCAATCATCCTGATCAACAACGACTTTACCATCTTCGTCCCTTTTGATGGCAGAAAAAAGGCAAGCAACCTCGCAAGCAGGTTTATTTTCTGAGGTACAACTATCGCAAGCTCCGGTTCTGATAACAGATGGATAGTTTTCCGGGTGGAGAATCTGATTTAAGTCTTCCTCGTTGTATGCGCAATTTTGCCTAATATCCTCAATTTCATTATCAAGGTTGTTATTAAAAGAAGCCTTGACCAATCTATTATATAATTCTCTGAAAGTTAGCATTATATATCCTCCTCTTTCGCCATCAAGTATGTTATCCCAACTATTTCTATTATTATACATTGCTTTGTATTATGATACAATTATTAGATACATTAATGGTGTGAACGTTCTTTGTATTTTAATATTTTAGCCCGTGATATATAATAGTATTTATTAATTAATCGGCCTAATAAGTCTGATTTGGAGGTATGTTTAAATGAAGAATGGTGAACTGTATGAAGTTAGGACTATAAAAGACCTTAAGGACATGCTTGATTCCAGCGTAAAGCTTTATGGGGATAAAGCGGCTTTTTTGTCTAAGCAAAAGGGGCAGGCTGATTATACTGCAATAACCTACAAACAATATAAATCTGACGTTGAGGCTTTTGGGACTGCTCTTATGAGCCTGGGCCTGAAAGACGGTAAAATTGCTCTTATCGGTGAGAATCGTTATGAATGGTCAATATCGTATCTGGCAATTGTTAATGGAACAGCAGTAATTGTGCCATTGGATAAAGAGCTTCCCCCCAATGAGATTGAACTTTTATTGGAGAGATCAAAGGCCGATGCAATTATTTATTCAGGAAATATCAAAGACAAAGTTGAGGTATTGGCAAACAAGACAACAACTATGCGCTATTTTATCAATATGGATGCAGAAAAAGATGAAGGCAATATTTTGTCCTTTAATCGCCTTTTACAAAAGGGGCACAGCCTGCTGAAAGAAGGAAACCACGATTTTGTTGATGCAAAGATAAACCCCGAAGTTATGAATATGTTGCTTTTTACATCCGGGACAACCGATACCGCAAAAGCAGTTATGCTATCTCATAGAAATATTTGTGAGAATCTGATGAACATGTGCTCAATGCTATATATAGATGAAAAGGACATATTTTTATCAATTCTTCCCATACATCATACCTATGAGTGTACCTGCGGCTTTTTATGTCAGCTTTATAGGGGCTGTACCATCGCATACTGCGAAGGGTTAAGACATATAGTCAAAAACCTTAAGGAATCTAAGGCAACTATGATGCTGGGTGTACCTTTGGTTTTTGAATCAATGTATAGGCAAATTATGAACCAAGCAATAAAATCCAAGGGTGAAAGTAAGATTAAATTTGCTATTAGTTTAAGTAATACCTTGAGGAAGTTCAAAATTGATATTCGTAAAAAACTATTCAAGCAGATTCACGAAGCACTGGGAGGCCATATAAGGATGTTTATCAGCGGTGCTGCCGGAATTGATCCCCAGATAGCAAAGGGTTTAAGGGAATTAGGAATCTCTTTGGTTCAAGGTTATGGACTTACCGAATGTGCACCGATAGTAGCATTGAACAGAAATAATTACTATAAGGATGAAGCGGCAGGGCTTCCACTTCCTAATCTTCAGGTAGAAATAGATAATCCTGATGAAGATGGTATCGGCGAAATCAAATGTAAGGGTTCAAGCGTAATGTTGGGATATTATGAGGACCCGGAAGCTACCGCAGAGGTAATTAAAGATGGCTGGTTCTATACAGGTGACAGCGGATTCATTGACGAAGATGGATTTGTTCATATTACCGGGAGGAAAAAGAATGTTATCATAACCGGTAATGGTAAAAATGTATTTCCCGAAGAGATAGAAACTCTTTTAAATAGAAGCATGTATATAAAGGAATCTTTGGTTTACGGCAAAGGCCAGTCGGACGGTGATACTGTTATTTGTGCAAAAATAGTTCCCGATAAAGAAAAAATTGAAGAAGACATTAAAAATGGAACAGCTCCGGAATCAACCGTTGATAAAGTTATAGAAGCGGAAGTTAAAACAGTAAACAAGAGTATGGTTATTTATAAACACGTTAAAGAGTTCAGTCTTCAAGATGAGGAATTTGTTAAAACTACTACTAAAAAAATAAAACGCCATGAAGAATTAATTAATAAATAAACACAAATAAACACAAAAATAGCGCTAAGAGCCGATTAATAGTACATATCGGCTCTTAGTTTTTTAGCTTAAATATTATTGCTTTTATTGTCGAATTACCTCTGGTATAATATTAAGGGTTTGTTAAGGGAACATTAATTTCATACTAACATTACCTTTATATTATTTATCAGAAATTTCTTATTAAATCGAAAGGGGAAGTCTATGTTTGCTTTAGCCATTGTTCTGCTATTGGTTTGTGCTTCGGTCTTTGTTAACGGATGGACGGATGCCCCAAATGCTATTGCAACTGTTATTTCGACTCGTGTATTAAGCCCCAAGGCGGCTGTTATTCTAGCGGCAATATTTAATTTAGCAGGTGTATTTCTTACCGGTTCTGCAGTTGCTAATACCACCGCAAAGATTATAGAAATTGGAACAGGTCAAGATGCACTTGTTACATTGGCTGCCGCACAATTATCTATTGTAATCTGGGCCGTTTCTGCGTGGAGATATGGTATTCCCACCAGCGAAAGTCATGCTTTGATTGCCGGGTTGATGGGAGCAGGTATTTCTTTTAAAGGTATTGAAGCTTTTAATTGGAATGAGTTTAAAAAAGTTCTTATTGGCCTTCTTGTTGCGACAGTATTGGGTTTTTTGGCAGGTTTTTTTGTAACCAAGGGAATCGTATTTACATTCAAAGGTGTAAATAGACACAAAGCAAATACATTCTTTTCATGGGGGCAGATCTTTTCTGCGGCTATGATGGCATTTAGTCACGGTGCTCAGGATGGGCAAAAATTTATGGGAATTTTTGCGCTTGCCCTTGTAGTAGGGGGTGTATACCCACCAAGTGAAAGTCTTTATATACCTTTTTGGATCATGCTTCTGGTTTCGATTATTATGGCTGTAGGTACTTCCATAGGTGGTTATAAAATTATTAAGACAATGGGTATGGATATGGTCAGTCTTGAAAAGTATCAAGGGTTTTCAGCCGAAATAGGTGCATCAGCTT
Organism: Clostridiaceae bacterium; assembly: GCA_012520615.1. Classification (GTDB taxonomy): domain Bacteria; phylum Bacillota; class Clostridia; order DSM-8532; family DSM-8532; genus DTU059. The sequence goes on from JAAYNX010000145.1 coordinate 5,482, forward strand.
GTATGATAGGAGCTACTGTCTTGGGTATACCACTAAGCACCACCAATGCCAAAGGTACTGCAATAATGGGAGCCGGTGCTGCAAGAAGGTTATCAAATGTAAACTGGAATATAGTTAAGGAAATGATGATTGCGTGGGTCTTAACTTTCCCGGCATGTTTATTATTAGGGTATGTTATGGCCAAACTGTTTAATTTTATATTCTGATAGGAGGAACTACTGCAATGGGTTTTTTTTCAGGTAAAGATGTTGATTGTTTTGAATTATTCCAAATTTCTATTTCGTATTCCCGTAAGGCTGCGATGACTTTGAAGAAAGCTTATGAAGACGGGCCAGTGGACTATAACGAGCTTAAGAATCTAAAAGCCATTGAACATGAGGCAGATATCCATGTACACCGCTGTTTAAAGATGGTAGAAGAGGCCTTTATCACCCCAATAGACCGTTCGGATATTGTTGAGATAATAAAGGAAATAGAAAATATTACTGACAGCATTGATTCAATTGCCAACCATACCTATATGATGTGCGTAAATAAGGTTAATGATGCGGCTCGAGAGCTTATGGGTTTAGTTGTTGATGCTTGTGTTAAACTAGAAGAATTGATGAAAGTTCTAAAAAATTTCAAGAAAGAGTTCAAAAAGATTAATGACTTGATTATTGAAATCAATAATATTGAAGAAGCAGGGGACAAGACTTATCTTACTGCTACACGAAGCCTTTTTGAATTTGAGACCGATACAAAAAAGATATTAGTATGGAAGCTGCTGTATGACCAACTGGAAAGCGCCTTGGATAAATGTGAAGATGTAGCTGATATAGTACAAAAAATAATTATATCAAAAACTTAAATTATATAAGAAACTTGAATTATAAAAGACGGGAAAAACAAAAGTAGACTCGTCTTTTTTTATTCCTGTTTATGTGTATTTAGTTTCTGCATATGAAGAATGAAGTTATAATTTCATATGCTTTATGAATGCTGTCTTTAATTTCTTTACTCCTTAAAAACCTCAGTTGAATTTTAATATTGCCCCTAAGATTCAGAAGTATTTCTGCATCAAGATCAAAGCCACCAACCATACCGACTTTATAGAATGTTATGCTGTTATAAGGAATAGAAATATATCTTATTTTTTTACCAAAAATACCCTTTCTATCAGCTATAAGAATTCTTTTTTCTGTCATCACCATTTCATCCCGGACAGATGAATAGCAGATCAGAGGATTTTCGGAATTACAAAGTTTTTCTCTGATTATATCTGAAGGCTCGGACTCGTTAAGAAAAAAATAAATAGTAGGTTTTAGTCTCCAGTATTTCAAAATCATAAATAAATCACCTTAGTGTTACTTTATACAAAGCTTTTGTAATATAAAGGCTAAATATACTTATAGCTTTTTAAATGTAACACTTAAACATAGCTCTAGGTAAAATTACATAGAAAAAATAAATGTTTAATAATTAACAGACAAATAGTCAGGTAATATGTAATAATATTAGTAAAATTATGAAGGGACGTGGACATTAAATGAACAAATTTAAAGTTAGGCTGTTAGTTGTTTTGCTTTGCCTTACCATTGCATTTGGTTCTTTACCTATTTATGCAGAAACTCAGGGCAATAGCTTCGTAACAAGAGAGCAAGCAGTTGTAAGCATATTGAGCACAGTTGGATATGGGGCTTTAAATGAATTTGAGAATAATCTCAGCACATTTTCGGATGTATCGGATGTTACGGAGCAATATATAGATGAAATCGGAATTGCAGTAACTAATGGTATATTGTCGGGATCCGGCACAACATTAGATCCGAAAAGAAATGTTACCCGCCTGGAATTTGCAATGTTTTTAAGCCGTTCTATCAGAGAACTTCCAAATTTGGGAGATAATCAGGTATTTAATGATGTTCCCTATTCTGCAGCGGGTGATGTGAGCAGACTTGTTAAAGCAGGCTTATTCAGCGGCTACGGTAATGGTAGTTTTGGATCCAATGATTATCTTACAAATGAGCAAATGAAAGCTGTTTTGGAAAGGGTAAAAGCTTTACGCAATACCAACTTAAAAGATGATTTCTATTATTCAATCAATTATGAATGGTTGAATAATACCAAACTGCCTGCCGGATATCCCGGATTTGGCTCCTTTGATGAGGTAAGTTTAACCAATGATGAAAAACTAAAAGAAATAGCCCATGAAGTATATAAGAACAAAGATACATATGAAGACGGAACCATAGAACAGAAGCTTGCTGATTTCTATAGCTCTGTACTGGATATAGAAAATCGAAATAAGCAAGGAATAGAACCCATACAGAAATATTTAGACAAATTTGATCAAGTAAAAACCGCGCAGGAGCTTCTTGATTATACAGCCGAGTTTGAAAATGAGACAGGAATTAATCCGCTTTTTTCCTTTAGCCCTTCTCCTGATCTTTTGGACAGTAATAGATACAGCTTGTATGGGCAAGGACTTGCAACGGGTCTTAACTCGGCATACTTACTCAGTGGCGATCCCAATATCAAATCGATGTATGAAGGATTTATTGCACAGATGTTGATGGCTTCAGGTATTGACCAAGAAAATGCAATGATTCAGGCACAAAATGTTTATGCGTTTGAGACACTGCTGGCGGAAAACACTCTAAGTAATGAGCAAGCAAGTAAAATTGAGAATCGCTATAACCCTATGACTAAGGAAGACTTAGCAAAAGCATTCACAAAAGTAAACTTAAAAAAATATATGGCTGACCTTGGATATGATTCCATTGAAAATTTAATCATATTAGATACTAAACTGATGGCAAAGACAGGCGAGCTTATATGTGATGAGAATATTGATATTCTAAAGTCCTATGTAAGAACACGTCTTGTTATGAGTACCGCTTCCCTGCTATCTAAAGAGCTTCAGGATGCTATTGCAGAGTTTAATGCTGTTTTCTTAGGATTAAGTAGTACCATGAGTGATGAGGATATTGCATTTAGCCTTCTTAGCTCTGTTATGAGTGGATATCTCGGAAGGGTGTATGTAGAAAAATATTTCTCACCTGAAGCTAAAGCTGATGTTGAAAGTATGGTAAAAGAAATTATAGAAACCTATAAAAAGCGAATCGAGCGGCTTGATTGGATGGGAGAAAATACAAAGGCAGCTGCTATAAAAAAGCTTGATACAATGAGTATTAAAATTGGTTATCCTGATACCTGGAATGATCCCTATAAGGAAATTAACCTAAGAAACTATGAGGATGGAGGTTCTCTACTGGGAAATATATTCGCTATTACATCTGCTCAGGCTAAGGACATGAAAACATTACTGGATAAGCCTGTTGATAAATCCGGATGGTTAATGCCTCCCCAAACGGTAAATGCATATTATAATGCGCTAAGCAATGAAATAGTATTCCCGGCAGGAATACTTCAAGCTCCTTTCTATGATGTAAATGCTTCCCGCGAGCAGAACTTAGGCGGAATTGGTGCTATTATAGCCCATGAGATAACCCACGCCTTTGACCATAACGGAGCTCAGTTTGATGAAAACGGAAATATGAACAATTGGTGGACCGAAGAAGATTATCAGACCTTCCAACAAAAGACTAAGGCCGTAGCAGAATTGTATAACGGCTTGGAGATAGCCCCTAATGCGGTTGTAAACGGAAACTTAACCCTCTCTGAAAATGTAGCTGACATAGGCGGTTTAGCCTGTGTATTAGAGATAATGAAGGGAATTCCCGATGCCGATTATAAAGCGTTTTTCGAGAGTAACGGGTGTATTTGGCGTTATACCGCAACACCCAAGATGTATCAACTCTTAGTGCAACAAGACACTCATTCTCCTCATAAACTTAGGTCGAACATGGTAATACGCAACTTCCAGGAGTTCTACGATACATATGAGATTCAACCTGATGATGGAATGTATCTGGCGCCTGAACAGAGAGTTAGTGTTTGGTAAAATAATTGGAAGCAGGGGATAGCCCCCTGCTTCTTACTATTTTTGTTCCAATACCCGAATCATCAGATAAAGAATCTCATTTATCGGTGTTGGGATATTGTGCTTTTTGCCAAGATTTATTACAGCAAGAGCAAAGCTTTCAACCTCTGTTTTTCTTCCGGCTTCTACATCCTGAAGCATTGAGGTTTTACTAGAAGGGGAGAGGGTTTTTAATATTTTTATATACTCATCAATATCCGACTCGGATAGAGATACGCCTTCCTTTTCAGCAATAGGAATAACCTCTTTACATGCCGCGGCTAAAAGTTCTTGTGCCTCGGGGATTGAGGCGTAAACTCCATAGGGCGCTCTGAGTATGGCTGAGGTTTGGTTTACTCCTACGTTAAGCATAAATTTCCACCACATTTCCTTGAGGATATCCTCTGGGATGGAGTAGTTAATGCCGGCTTTTGAGAAAATATCAGCAACTAATGCGGCTTTCCCTTTGACCTCGGGATAGTGTTCGCCAAAGACAATCCTGCCCATACTGGAGAATTTCACCTCACCATTCTCTCTTAACGCATCAATACCCACCGAAAATCCATGAAGAACCTTATCTCTCCCAAATTTACTACTTAACATATCCTCACTGGTTATTCCGTTAAGCAAGGAGAGGATAATAGTGTCTCTTCCTACCAATGGAGTGATTGCATCTATGGTTTCATGCAAATGGCGGCCTTTAACTGCTATTATAATAAGTTCAGCTTTTGAATCTTCGTTTTTGGGAACCTGCAAATCAAAAAAGTATCTTTTCCCGTTAACTAGAATACCATCTTTATATTTGGGCAACCGCTCTTTATCAAGCAGAACTTTAACACTGCTTTTGTCATAATCGTACAAAACTGAGCCATATGTTGCACCAATCGCGCCAAGGCCTATTATATGAACAGTTTTGATTTCTTTCAACATTTTTAACCTCCATATGATTTTATTCTAATTGACATTATAGCGTAGATTTAGCCTTAGGGGCTATTAAATTAAGTTTACTGAAGGTCACTTGAAAATCAATTCTTATATAGGTACAATAAAAAGGACGGCTTACAGTAATTCAGCCCGAAATAAAATCTATAATTGCGGAGGAAGCCAAATATATGAATAACAAAATTAGACGGGTTGTAGCGTCAGTCTTAGCAATGTTCATTATCGCGTCTATGATATTAAGTATGATTCTCATGAGCTTAAACTAACAAATCATCAACTTTAAGGTATAATGGGGGGAGGTATGATATACACTCCCCTATGCTGTAACACTGCCCGATTCAATCCGAAAAGGTAGTGTTTTTCTTTCCGTCAAATCGGATGGGATTTGCCTTTTCTTTCGTGTGCTTTGCTTTTCCCTGAAGTTCAGGGACAGGATATACCTCGTTTTTATTGAAATGCTGTTTTTTATTGCTTTCGGTGCCATGGGGTTCTTCTGGGTTTGGTCTTCTCATGCCTTTCTTAGCCATATTTCGTATCCTCCTGATGGTTTTTTATAGTTTTAAACAGATACCTGCTAAATATGCAGCAAATAGAATGGTTTCGGGTATTTGAGTATGATTTATTGAAAACTTTTATCTTGTTGTAGCAACTTTGGACTAGCCTGAATAATATGTATTGAGCTTGTTCGACAAGACAAGCATTAATTCTGAGAGAAAGGAGTGATATAATGAAAAAGAAAATTCTTCAAGTACCTGTTATAGTTGGAAAGGGATCGGAACAGTTTTTTGTTGAAAAGGACGTTGCTATTTCACCATCAAGTCCTCCGATATATAAAATTGAGAAAATCGACAAAAAAGTCGTTGTTACCGATGCACATGTTATTCCTGGGAAGGTAATTTTCAACGCTTTCATCTGGAAAAATGTGACCTACAAAACCGTTGAGGATGTTTGTGACGGAATTGTTTCTGGCAAGTTGAACCACATAACCTTCAAGATTCCTTTTGGAGGATTTGTTGAAATTAAGCCCATAGGGTGCGACAAAATTAAAGAAGGCGATGTCGCTGAATTGCTTGAAGCATTCGTTGAAGGTGAAAAGGATTTTTTACACGACGAAACTACATGCAAGGGGCAAAAAGTATTCTGCAGCCTTTTGGAAAAGGACGTTGTAAAGCTTACCTTCAAAGTCGTAAGATTCGAACATGTTCCTGTCTGTGCCGAGGAAGATAAATACGATGACGACAAAAAAGACAAGGAAAAATGTAAATGCGACAAATATGACGACGACAAAAAAGACGACAAGTGCGACGAAAAGGATGACAAATGGGACAAGCGCTATGATTGCCGGGGAGATTACTATGCTAAATGCCGTGGATCCTACTCGCAAAAATATTAAACCTCAATCCTGACGTTAAAAAAACAGGGTGGCTTATAGCCGCCCTGTTGCCATTTAGACTTAAAAGACTGTTTTCATTCTCGCAACCTTATATATGCTAAATAAACAGCGACATGTCTGATTCCTCGGCAGATGCCAGCATTGCAGCAACGCCTCCCATTTTAACGCCTTCAATAAGCTCCTCTTGTTTTATGCCCATGACATCCATAGACATGGAGCAAGCAGTTATTGTGACGCCATTTTTTATAGCAGTATCTATAAGTTCTTCAATTGAAGAAATATTCTTGTGTTTCATGATCTTTCTTATCATAACAGCTCCCATTCCCATCATATTCATATTGGAAATACCAAGCTTTTTAGTACCCCGGGGCATCATAAATCCAAACATCTTTTCAATGAAATTCTTCTTTACTCGAACCTTATGAGCCTTTCTTAAAATATTAAGTCCCCAAAAGGTAAAAAACATATTCACTTCTCTGCCCATGGCAGCAGAACCGTTGGCTATAATAAAAGCGGCTATGGCTTTATCCAGATCTCCGGAAAATACTATTATATTTTTTGCATCTCCGGAGGAAGTTGAAGCTTTTTTCAATGTTTCAGCGCCTTTTCTTACAACAACAAAAAACTGGCCGTTGCTGCTGTTACTTTCAACAAGCTCATTGCCGGTACGTTTACACCAAGCCTCCACATCGGTCGCAAAGGCAGGGTCGGTAGCTGATATTTCCAACTCTTCGCCGGGATTAAGTTTTTTCATAGCTTCGCTTACTTTTAAAATAGGCCCGGGGCATTGTAGACCACATGCGTTTACAGTGATACGCTTAGCTGGGGATTCTTCTTTTGACGAGGTAGCTGAGGTAATGGCACCTTTTTCTGATAATTCCATAGATTTTTGGTCGTCTTCATTCTTTTCCAAAGTGTTGGATACCTTTTTCCCGAAACCCTTAAAAGGTTTTAGCGGAGTCGTCACCGTTTTATATAGCCGATAGCCTCCGGAAAGATTGTATACATTATCAAAACCATTCTGCATAAGAATCCTTGAAGAAATATAGCCACGAAGACCAATCTGGCAGAACACATAAACCGGTTTTTTTGAATCAAGCTCAGAAATCCTCTCTCTTAAACTATCTACAGGAATATTAACTGCTCCGTTAATACTACCGTTAGAAAATTCAGTTTCAGTTCTGACATCCAAAATAGTGACTTTTTCAGGGTCGAGGTCTTTTATATCATGCCAGTGAAAAATCTTAGCATCTTCGCTTATTATATTTGAGGCAACATAGCCTGCCATGTTAACAGGGTCTTTTGCCGAGCCGAAAGGAGGTGCATAAGACAGCTCAAGATTTGTAAGGTCACTAACATTCATTCCTGCTTTAATTGCTGTAGCTATAACATCTATTCGCTTGTCAACACCCTTATATCCTGTAATTTGGGCACCCAGTACTTTGCCGCTGATTTTTTCAAAAAGAAGTTTTATTGTCATAAAGGTAGCACCCGGATAGTAGCTAGCATTAGATGCGCTGAATGTAAATGATTTTTCATAGTCAATACCGGCGGCTTTTAACGTTTTTTCATTACTACCGGTAGTTGCAACTGTCATATCAAAAGCTTTAAGTATGGCTGTACCCAAAGTGCCTCCATAGGTACTGTTCTTACCAGCAATATTATCTGCTGCAATTCGTCCTTGGCGGTTTGCGGGAGAAGCCAAAGGCACGAAAACTTTTTTGCCGGTTATCACATCAACAACCTCTACTGCATCACCCACAGCATAAATGAACGGATCACTTGTTTTCATGTGATTGTCGGTCACTATGCAATCGCGGAAACCTAATTCCAATCCCGCATCTTTTGCCAGACCACTTTCAGGCCTTACTCCAACTGCAAGTATTACCATATCGGCTTTGATGCTGGGCCCCTCGCTCAATATCACTTCATATGTTCCGTTATCAAAATGAAGGCCTGTTACTCCACGATTCAGGTACAAAGCCACACCCTTACTTTGAATATGCTTGTGCACCTCTGCTGCCATATCAAAATCCAGGGGCTGAATAACATGATCGGAAAGCTCAACAATTGAGACATCAAGCCCTAAGGTATGAAGATTTTCCGCCATTTCAATTCCTATATATCCTGCGCCTACAACTACAGCGGTTTTAGGATTGTTCTGCAAAACGTAATTTTTTATTCGGTAAGTGTCAGGAATATTTCTTAAAGTAAAGACCGCTTCGGTTTTCGCTCCTTCAATCGGTGGTACTATTGGATCCGCACCCGGTGAAAGGATAAGATAATCATAGCTTTCCTCGTATACTTTTCCGTTTGATTCTCTTACTTCTACAGTTTTTTTATCACGATCTATTTTTGTAACTTCGCTTTTTACTCGTACATCCACGTTAAGACGGCTTTTAAATGATTCTGGTGTCTGAAGCGTTAATTGCTCTCCGTCTTTAATAACATCTCCGATGAAATATGGAAGACCGCAATTAGCAAAGGAAATAAAATCTCCTCTTTCAAACATAATAATCTGTGCTTTTTCATCTAATCTTCTGAGCCTAGCCGCAGCAGTAGCGCCGCCGGCTACACCACCGACAATCAAAACTTTTTTTCCCATAGACATACTCCTTCACATGATTATTTACAATAAAATTCTGGTGAATTTTTTCACAATAATAGCATACATCACATAAAAAAGTTTATCAGTGACTATGTCACACAAATTATTTAAACTGCACCTTGATGAAGAATTATTTTCCCCCGGCCTAAAGTGACCTGACCCTTAGACTCCATTTCTTTTAATAGTCTGCTTACTACTTCTCTGGCTGTTCCAAGTTCTGCTGCCACTGTTTCGTGTGTTGCGTACAACGGATAGGCCCCACCGGCTGTTTTTGTTATCAGAAAATCTACAAGACGATCACTTGTCCGCTTAAAAGTTACGTTTTCAAGAAGACCTAATAAAGAATAGAATTTTGCAGACATAGAAGAAAAAATGAATTTTTGAACGGATGGGATCTCATAAAAATATCTCTTAAAAAGTTCAATGGGAATAAATACAATATCGGATAGCTGCTCAGCAGCAGCAGCCACTGGAAAGGGGATATCTCCCGTGCCGAGCATGCATGATATAGTAAGTACACAGGTTTCACCTCTGCTAATGCGATAGAGAGTTATTTCCTTGCCTTCTTCGGATAATTTGTAAATCCTGATAATTCCGGAGAGAACTAATATAACCCCTGAACATTCACGGCTTTCATCCAGTAGAACCATACCCGGTTCCACTCTTTGATGATATAGAAAACTCAAGAATTTTTCCTTTTTATCACCTAATTCATTTATGAAAGGAAAAGCCTTAGAAAGATCAACTTTTACTTTTTCATCAAGCATATATTCTCCTCCGACTATCAACATAATAGCACACAAAAAAAGAAAAAGACAGGGTTAACCCGTCTTTTTGGCAGCAATCTGCTGAAGGTCGAGGGGAATATGGAAAAATGAAAAAATTATTATCAGAGCATGTTCTTAAAATCTTCCTTGCTTCTGAACCCTACAACTTTATTGGTGGCTTTCCCCTGTTTAAATGCTATTACAGTAGGAATGCTCATTACACCGAATTTACTTGCCAATTCCGGTTCTTCATCCACATTTACTTTTAGTATTTTAACTTTGCCACTCATTTCACCGGCCAATTCGTCAAGTACTGGGCTCAGCATACGGCAAGGTCCACACCAAGGCGCCCAAAAGTCGACTAGTACTGGTAAGCTTGAACCTGAAATTTCTTTATCAAAATCATTTTTTGTAACGTGTTTAACATTCATTGATGCTCAACTCCCTTCAAATTTTTGTATGAATAATAGCTTCAATAATAATATACCCTGTTTGACAAGATTATTCTGTGATAAAGTTACAGTTTATAAAACCGGATTCTTATGCTATAATGTTTTGGTTCATATTTTGGAGAGAACAATTTATGTTTAAGGGACACATATTTTGGAGGCGATTAAGATATTTATGAAATTAATTAATATAATAAAATCTGCGGGGCTAATTATTCTTTGTTCCACATTATTTGCCGGATGCGCCGGCAAACAGCCAAAGACTATAACATTCGGTGAAGGAGAGAACCAAATGACAATAACACCCGGATATCAGTTTATTCCAGTTAAAGATGAGGATACCAAGGCTATTATTAAAACCAATATGGGTGATATAAAAATTAAATTATTTCCCGATAAAGCGCCAAAGGCAGTTGAAAACTTTATAACCCACGCAAAAAACGGATATTACGATAATGTTATATTCCATAGGGTAATTAAGGATTTTATGATACAAGGCGGTGATCCTCTGGGCAACGGCACAGGTGGCGAGAGTATTTGGGGGCAACCCTTTGAAGATGAGCCTAACCCTGATCTGTTAAATTATCGGGGAGCACTCTCTATGGCCAATGCAGGACCAAATACCAATGGCAGCCAGTTTTTTATTGTACAGAAGAAGGAAATGTCTGCTGATGATATCGTCTTTCTTGATCAGTCGGTCTATCCCAAAGAGATTATTAAGATTTACAAAGAAAAGGGTGGAACTCCGTGGCTTGATTTTAGACATACCGTATTCGGACAGGTTTATGAAGGAATGGATGTGGTGGATAAAATCGCAGCTGTTAATACAGATGGTAAAGATAAGCCCTTGGAGGATGTTATAATATTATCTATTGAAGTAACAGAAGGGACAAAATAGAGGAATTGATGAACAACAAGCAACGCGGCAGAAGGATTTTTGCCGCATTTCTAATAATATTAGGCATATTGCTTTGCATGAACACGATTTTTGCACACAATTATTCTAACGATTGGAATTTTGGTGTTATAATGCCCTCGGTAATTGGGCTTTGCTGCTTTGCATTTTCTGCAATATTGTTGCGCACCAAAGGCCCGGTTATTAAGAAAAAAGGGTTAAGAATAGCATTTATCGCAGTTTTTATCATTTGTTCTTTATTTTTTATCGCCGTTGAAGCCTTGATAATTGCAGACCCATTCACCCATGGGAAGCAACAGGCCGGGAAGGTGGATACCGTAATTGTTCTAGGCTGTGGAATATGGCCTGATGGTAGACCTACCTTAGCTCTTGCTATGCGTCTTAATAAGGCCATCGAATATTATGAAGAAAACCCGCATGTAAACATAATAGTTTCGGGCGGGCAGGGGCCAAACGAGCCCTATCCTGAAGCTTTAGCCATGAAAGAGTATTTGATTAACCATGGTATACCGGATGAAAAAATAATAAAAGAAGATAAATCAACCAGTACAAGAGAAAACTTTGAGTATTCAAGAAGATTAATGAATATCAGTGATGATAAAATCGAAAAGATAGTTTTTATTACAAACGATTTTCATGTGTTCCGCGCCCGGATTCTAGCCCGACGATTTGGCTTTGAAGCCTATGCTATTGCAGCTCCAACACCAAGCGTGATAATTCTAAACAGCTATCTGCGTGAATTTTTCGCCTTTGTAAAATCAATGCTGGTAGATTATTGAGAGGCCTTACTATTGAGAGGCCTTACGGCGCTCTCACTGGCTCTCTTTATCCTTGCCCAAAAGAACTGCGATTACTTCCGGGTATATTTCCTTAGCGTGAGTCTTCCAATTCTTGCAGATGGAACGGGCATCGTCCCTTGAACCTACCGAAAGCCGGATATCTATAAGGGGTTTGAAATCCTCCAGGATTCTGCACTTTACTTCATACTCATCCTCGTTTTCAAGAGTATATTCAGCAACTACTGATGTTTCAAGCCTCATAACAGAACGGATAGCATCAATGTTATGATCAAGTCTTGAGCGAATTCCGAGGGGAACAATGTCAATAAACATTTCCAGCATTTTTTCTCCTTCATCGGAAAGACTGTAATAATCCAAATCATCTTTAGTCTCGGATAAAATAAGCTTGTCTTGCTGCATTTCGTGGACACTTTGCTGAAGGAGAAAATAATTCATATAACGGTTCTCAAGCATTATTCTTGTTAACTGCATATTACTTACGGGTATTCGTACCTTACTCATAAAATATAAAAGCAAAACTTTATTTTCGGCTTTTTCACGGTTTTCTAAATCCATTCTTTAGTACTCCTTACCATATTCTATAATAGGCATATTTCCATATGTAGGACAGGAAGAGTATTATCCAGTTTTATTATCCTGCCCGCTACTAGCTACTCTCTTTGTTCGCAGAGTAGCACCTCAAAAGATTTCGAATGGGTCCCGAGCAATTGAAACCCGAGGTAAAATTTATCCATACTTACAATCTCGTATGTATGGTAAAACGTTATTCTCTTTATAAGTATAATTAAAGTAGGGTTGTCTTACAATAAAAAGTTAGTGACTTATGCATATTGCTTATTGTAAGTTAAATAGGGTATAATTTTCAAAAACAGAGCAAAGGTGAATTTAATGGCGGGAACAATTACGGAAAAAATTCTAAAAGATCATATAATCGAGGGTGAAGCAAAAGTTGGCTGCGAGGTCGCTCTTAAAATAGACAATACACTTACCCAGGATGCAACAGGCACTATGGCTTACCTGCAATTTGAGGCCATTGGAATAGACAGGGTAAAAACTCAATTTAGTGTTAGCTTTGTAGACCATAACACTCTTCAGACAGATTTTAAAAATGCTGATGATCACAGATTCTTGGAATCTATAGCCAAAAGATACGGCCTTTATTTTTCAAAACCGGGCAACGGAATATGTCATCAGCTTTTTTTGGAGCGGTTTGCAATACCCGGAAATACGCTTATAGGTTCTGACAGCCATACTCCCACAGCCGGTGGCATGGGATGCTTTGCTATGGGAGCAGGTGGCCTTGATGTAGCTTGTGCTATGGCGGGTGCACCTTTTCGTATTAAATATCCCAAAGTAGTGGGAATTGAACTTACCGGAAAGCTTAGTCCTTGGGTTTCTGCTAAGGATGTTATTTTAGAAGTTCTTCGTCTTGTTGATGTAAAAGGTAATGTGGGCAAGGTTTTTGAATATTTTGGAGAAGGCGTAGGTACTTTAAGCGTTCCGGATCGTGCCACTATAACCAATATGGGTACTGAAACAGGTTGTACCACAAGCATATTCCCCAGTGACGATATTACTTATAAATTTTTAAAGGCCCAGGGCAGAGAAAAAGATTTTAGACGCTTAGAGGCCGATAGTGACGCAGTTTATGATGAAATAATCAAAATAAATCTTTCTGAAATAGAACCTATGGCAGCTCTTCCCCATAGCCCGGGATCGGTTAAAAGAGTTAGAGAGGTAGGGCCTATCAAGGTTGATCAGGTAGCAATAGGATCATGTACGAATTCTTCGCTGCGGGATCTTAAAATAGTTGCACAAACCCTTAAAGGCCAGACTATTTCAGACAATCTACATGTATTTATCAGCCCGGGTTCAAGGCAGGTTGTAGAGCATTTGGCCGAAGACGGCGATTATACAAAGCTTGTGAGGTCAGGAGCCAGAATTATGGAAAATGCCTGCGGCGCATGTATTGGTATGGGATGTGCTCCCGGTTCGGCTGGTGTTTCTGTGAGAACATTTAATCGTAACTTTGAAGGAAGAAGCGGTACCAAGGATGCTAAGGTCTATCTGGTAAGCCCCGAAACGGCTGCTGCCACAGCACTGAAAGGTGTATTGACAGATCCGAGAGACCTTGGTGATTATCCTGGGGTTAAATTACCGGACAGCTTTATAATAAATGATAATATGATTTTAAAGCCTCTTAACGAGGAAGATGCCAAAAAAGTTGAGATAAAAAGAGGCCCTAATATTAAGCCTCTTCCATCTTTTGAGCCACTATCTGATACCCTCGAGGGCAAAGTGCTGATTAAGGTTGAGGATAATATAACAACCGATCATATAATGCCTGCCGGGGCTAAGATTCTTCCTTTCAGGAGCAATATACCTGAGATTTCTAAATTTGTGTTTGAGGCTGTAGACCCTAAGTTTTATGAAAAGGCCAGAGAATACAACGGAGGCTTTATTATAGGCGGGGAAAATTACGGTCAGGGATCCAGCCGTGAGCATGCTGCCCTTGCCCCAAAATACCTTGGAGTCAAGGCTGTAATTGTAAAAAGCTTTGCAAGGATACATCTTGCTAACCTTATTAACTTTGGCATTGTACCGCTAACATTTAAAAATCCTTCTGATTATGATAACCTTAGTGAAGGTGACAAACTTGAAGTGGAAATAGGAGATCTAAAAGGAGCATGTGTGCTTAAAAATCTTACCAAAGGCATTACCATAGAGCTTGAGCATACATTATCCCCCTTGGATTCCGAGATACTGAAATCAGGCGGAAAGCTTCCCTGGATAAAGAAACAATTTTGATTAATAAGTCGATTTTAGGAGGAAATAGATGGCTAAAATTATTATGAAAACACCCCTTGTTGAAATGGACGGGGACGAAATGACCAGAATAATCTGGAAGTGGATTAAAGATATTCTGATTATCCCTTATGTTGACCTTAAAACAGAGTATTATGATTTAGGCTTGGAATTCAGAGAGAAAACAAATGACCAGGTTACAATCGATTCTGCTGAGGCTACAAAAAAATATGGGGTGGCTGTTAAATGCGCTACTATCACTCCTAATGCAGCTCGTGTTAAGGAATATAATCTGAAGGAAATGTGGAAGAGCCCTAATGGAACTATTCGTGCAATTTTAGACGGCACGGTTTTCAGAGAGCCTATCTTGGTAAAAGGAATAAGCCCCTTTGTGAGAACTTGGAAGAAGCCTATTTCTATTGCGCGTCACGCCTATGGAGACGTATATAAAAATACCGAAATGAAAATCCAAGGCGGGGGAAAGGCCGAGTTGGTATTTACCGATAAAAACGGAAACGAAACCAGAAAAACCATCCATGATTTTACCGACGACGGTATTATTATGGGTATGCACAATACAAAAAAATCAATTGAGAGCTTTGCTCGTGCATGCTTTAATTATGCTTTAGACAAGAAACAGGATATATGGTTTGCCACAAAGGATACCATATCCAAAACATACGATCATACTTTTAAAGATATCTTCCAGGATATCTTTGATGCAGAGTATGCAGATAAATTTAAAGATGCAGGAATAGAGTATTTTTATACCCTTATTGATGATGTGGTAGCAAGAGTAATGCGCTCTGAGGGCGGATTTATTTGGGCTTGCAAAAACTATGACGGAGATGTTATGTCAGATATGGTTGCATCTGCTTTTGGAAGCTTGGCCATGATGACCTCGGTTTTGGTTTCCCCTGAGGGATACTATGAATATGAAGCAGCCCATGGCACGGTTCAACGCCACTATTACCAACATCTTGAGGGTAAAGAAACCTCAACGAACTCTGTGGCGACTATTTTTGCTTGGACCGGTGCCCTGAGAAAAAGGGGTCAGCTTGACGGTATTTCTGAGCTTGTAACCTTTGCCGATATGCTTGAAAAAGCGTGCGTTCAAACCATTGAAGAAGGTACTATGACAAAGGATTTGGTGGCGTTATCCGAACTTGAAAACAAAAGGATTGTAAATACCAAGGAATTCTTGTACGCCATACAAGACAGATTAAACCAATTGATTGAGCACAAGGAATAATAGACAAATGAAGTATGACGGCATTGTTATCTTCAGTGATCTTGACGGAACGCTTTTAGATGAAGATAGAAAACTATCAAAAGAAAACATGGATGCTATATCCCGCTTTGTTCAACAAGGCGGGAGTTTTGGCATAGCCACCGGACGAACAGAAAAAGCGCTTACATTTAACTTCCCCGATCTTAATGTAAATGCTCCCTCTATATTTTTTAATGGTGCTTTGGCTTGTGATGCCAATTGTGAGAGGGTTTTATTCAATTACACAATACCAGATAGTTATGAGGCTATAATTAAAAGAATCTTAGCAAAATACCCCAAAGTGGGCTGTGAGATAAATTTACGCAAGAAGGCTTATGTATTTAATCTTAACGATAATCTTCGAACACAGATTAAAAGAGAGGGCCTTGAGTGGGAGGAGTCTGCATGGGAGGATATCCCGGGTGGATGGATTAAAGTTCTGTTTGCAGACAGACGTGAAACACTAAAAGAAATAAAAGCTGATTTAGAGCAATTAAATAATGATATTAATGTGGTATTCTCGGAATATGATCTATTGGATATAATGGCGAAAGGTGTTTCTAAGGGCGCTGCTTTAGATAAGTTGAAATCAATCTACAAAGAAAGCTGGCGTTTTACAGTTGCTGTCGGTGATAATCATAACGATCTGGAATTGATACAAGCGGCTGATTTAGGTATTGCAGTAGATAATGCTGTGCCAGCTGTAAAAGATGCTTCTGCCATTACAATTGAAAATCATAATACCCCATGCATACCTCAGGTTTTAGATATACTGGAAACATATTTGTAATGTTTTGCTATTAAATAGTGTTGGTAAATTATTGATAGCAGGTAATTTGCCGTTTTACCGGAGGTGTTACAATATGCGAAAGGCAAAGCTTACAGCACTATTATTAACATTTTTTCTTCTGTTTTCTGTCTGCTCCTATGCGGCAGTATCTCAGTATGATAATTTTGACAATTCAAAAACTGAGCAGGGCTCGGTTGGGGCCAGATATGTTCCCGCCTCCCAAAGACGCATTAAAACAAGAATACAAAATAGCATAGATAAATATGATTATGACCTTTTCGGCCGGGAAAACTTTGAATATTTTCCTTTGCAATTAGGCGAAGGCAGTTATAAGGTTACCATTTTTGAAAACGTTATATCTAATCGTTACCGTCAGGTTCGGGCTCAGAATATTAAGGTAACAATAAAAAACTTACTGGATGTATTTAAAGCCTCTGTGCAGACTGTGAACTGGAATTCTGATATGGAAGTTATCAAGAAAGCCGGAGAACTAACACAGAATCTTAAGACTGATAAGGAAAAGGTAGTAGCAATATATAATTATGTTATTGATACATACGGCTACGATTATGACAAGATAAAGAGCATTGATACAACATATGTGCCAAATATTGAAACAATTTATCAAGCTAAAAAGGGAATCTGCTATGATTATTCCGCTGTTTTCGCTGCCATGCTCAGAAGCCAGAACATTCCCACCAAACTAATCAAAGGATATTCAGATTTGGTTAACGGATATCATGCATGGAATGAAGTGTATTTGGCTGATGAAGATAGATGGATTGTTATTGATACAACCTATGACTCAGTATTAAAGAAAGGCAATAAGAAATTCAGCATGGAGAAGGATAGAAGTAAATATAAAGCATCTCGGGAATACTAGTGATATTAATAAAAATATTCTTAAAAGGTGCCTTAAAGGCACCTTTTTGCATCTAAGTATACTTGAGGAAACTTGATTAACCAACAAATAAATATGCATAAATTTTCAGCAATATTAGGGAAAAACTTGTATTATATTGCAAGTTTTTTTATTTTAGACGTCATATACTACATTGTTTATAGGAGGGAAATAATAAAGTACAGTAAGAATAATTCTGCGAACAGCGCTTTACACCAACAATTTAGCTAGATATAGAACACCCTTCCAAAAATGAAGTATTAACTTCAATAAGTTGCAAATAGCACTTGACGGATACTATGCAATTGGATACAATAATAAGAATTCCATTTGCATAAATATACGGTCGCAAGTAGAAATACGAATATATATTATAATAATGGTTATCCCTTAAAAAGAGAACTTTTATCAATCTAATTAGCAAAAAGAGGAGGTCATTTCATTGTATAAAGAAATGTCACAGGATGCTTTGAATAGCTATTTTGATATAGCAGGAGAGGTTGTAGAGACAAAAAATAGATTCAGACCAGGAGTTTATGATAAGTACAATGTTAAACGCGGACTTAGAAATGAGGACGGCTCCGGTGTATTAGTTGGATTGACCGAGATTGGTGATGTTCATGCCTATGTTTTCGATGAAGGTGAAAAGGTTCCGGTTGAAGGTAGACTTGTATACCGAGGTATTGATATTTATGATCTTGTAAATGGATTTATATCAGAAAATCGTTTTGGATTTGAGGAATGTGCATACCTTCTTTTGTTTGGGGATTTACCCAATAAAAAAGAGATGCAAAAGTTTACGGAGATATTGGGGGCTAAAAGAAAAATTGATGAGGACTTTGTAAGAGCCAATATTTTAAATGCGCCAAGTCCTGATGTAATGAATAAAATAGCCCGTTTGGTTCTGACGATGTATTCTTTTGACAAAGATGCGGAGGACACCAGCATAAAAAACCTGCTGAAGCAAAGCATGGATTTGATTGCTAAATTCCCGGTAATGGCGGCATATGGATATCATGCAAAAGCCCATTATCTTGACGGGAAAAGTCTATATATTCATAATCCGGATCCCGATAAGAGTACTGCTGAGAATATGCTTATGCTATTAAGACCTTCAAAGGAATATACTGACCTAGAAGCAAGAGTTCTTGATTTGGCACTTGTACTGCATGCTGAACATGGCGGTGGTAACAACTCAACCTTTACCACTCATGTGGTGTCATCCTCAGGAACAGATATCTATTCGTCCATTGCCGCAGCAGTGGGCAGCCTGAAAGGCCCTAAACATGGTGGTGCCAATAATAAGGTTATCGGTATGATGGATGATCTCAAAACCGAGGTCAAGGATTGGGGAAGCGATGAACAAATCCGTGAATATATCAGGAAACTGGTCAATAAGGAAGCGTTCGACCATACGGGCCTTATTTATGGAATGGGCCATGCAGTATATACATTGTCCGACCCAAGGTGTGTTCTGCTAAAGGAACAGGCCGAAAAGCTGGCTAAACAAATTGGTAGAAATGATGAGTTCGAGCTTCATAAAAAGGTCGAAAAGCTTGCGCCAGAAGTCTTTAGAGAAGTTCGCAACACTGATAGACCAATGTGTGCAAATATAGATTTCTACTCTGGCTTTGTGTATGATATGCTTGGAATACCTTTGGAAATGAATACCCCTATTTTTGCTGTTTCAAGAATAGCTGGCTGGTGTGCTCACATAATTGAAGAACACTTGAACGGATGTAAAATTATTCGGCCGGCATACAAGAGCATAAAGAAGCGCTGTGACTATGTTAAACTGGAGAATCGAACATAAGATACTAAAAAAGGAGCGGATGCTCCTTTTTTATTGTGGTTGCGACAAAGTTCTTGTACAAAACCACCATAAAAAGATATAATAGAAGAAAATGTAACAAAAGAAAAGTTGGTTAATTGGTTAATATGAAAAGGAAAAAAATAATTCTAGCATCTATATTAATAGTCATCTGTTTTTTTTCAATGGCACATGTTTCCTTGGCGGAATCGGCATATAGATATGAATCCGAAGCGTGGCAGCTTTATAGGATGGGCTTATTCGCAGGTGCTTCAGCCGATAGATTCAATCCTGATCTTGGGGTAAAACTAGATCGTCAGATAGGTATAACATTGCTTTTAAATTTCTTTGGAAAAACTCCCGAAGTAAAATTACTATCATCGAAAGATATAAATGAGATACTTTCACCTTATACTGATGAGCACATTATCTCAAAATGGGCAAGACCGTATATGGCCTATGCATTAAAAACCGGGATGATTGTGGGAACTTCATCAACAACCCTAAGCCCGCAAAACAAACTTGACGGGGTATCTTTTGCAGCCATGATTTTACGGCAATTAGGCTATACTGTTGACCGAAAGGAGTTCATTGACTCAATTCAGATTCTGTCCGATAAAGGAGGGTTAATTGCCTCCGAAGTTAGCTTTTTTAACAAGCGGGAACTTATAAAGGATGATGCTGTCGGTATGGCATATGGCTCATTATTTGCAACTTGCGATAATGAGAAAAGCCTTATTGAGAACCTTATAAGTTCAGATACAGTATCCTTAGAAACTGCCCTGTCCTATAATCTTGTACGGTATTATAATCCCGGAAGTATTGAATCAGAAAATCTGAACAGTTCGATAAAACGACCTGCCGGTTACCAGCACGCTTACGATTTGATATTAGAGGCACTATTGTCAGCAAAAACAAGTATTGTGCTACCTAAAAATGAACATACCGACACCTTCGAGGAGATTGTCGATATAGTCAATACATGTTTGAGAGAAAACCCGGAGATTCTCTATTACAGTAGCCTTACTTACAATCATAATGGGGTTCTGACTTTTAAATACAGCAAAGATGCAGAGACTATTAAGAATCACAAAGCGAAGCTGGAAGAAAAGGTAGAAACTATTTTATCAGAAATCATAAAGCCCGACATGACAGATTTTCAGAAAGAAATTGCAGTACATGATTATTTGGTTAAAAACTGTGAGTATGACATGTTAGGGTATAAAGGTAATAGTATCAAAGAAGAGTCATTTACAGCATATGGTGCGTTGTGTTCAGGGGTTGCTGTATGTGAAGGCTATTCTGAAGCGGCAAGTATCCTTCTTAATCGATCCGGAGTTAAGGCTAAAATTATTACCGGAAAATCAAAAGGTGTTGGACATGCATGGAATCTGGTAAAATTAGATGACGAGTGGTACCATCTTGATATTACTTGGAATGACCCTTATCAAACTGATAAAAAAAGTGATATAAAATATCATTATTTTAATATCACTGATTCAGAGATAAGCCAAGACCATCAATGGGATAAAGATAAATATGAAACATGTACAGCCACAAAATACAATTACTATAAATATAATAATCTTATTGCAAAAAATCAGGACGAGTTTATTAGCAGAGTAATTGAAGAAGTACAGAGGGGAAATAAGGAAATTGCCTTACAAATACTAGAATCCGATCCCCAGAAGTTTGATATGAAAACTGCTGCTAAAACCTTAGTAAACAAATTGTTTTTAGGATGCAGCTATAGCTATAATGAAGTTGTAAGAGTAGCAGAAATATCATTTAACTAATAGCCTGTCTTATCGTGGTTGAATATGGTACAATGTGTAATGATGTTTATACTTTGAAATTGACATGAGGTGCTTTGATTTGTATTTAAAATCTTTAGAGATACAAGGTTTTAAATCCTTCGCAGATAAAATTGTTTTACATTTCAACAAAGGGCAAACTTCTGTTGTAGGCCCCAATGGCAGCGGCAAAAGCAATATTGCCGATGCCGTCAGATGGGTTCTTGGTGAACAAAGTGCTAAGACCTTGCGCGGCAGCAAGATGGAAGATGTTATTTTTGCCGGAACTCAACACCGCAAACCTGTGGGGTTTGCCGCCGTAACCATTACAGTAGATAATTCCGATAAAATACTTCCCGTTGACTTTACTGAGGTCACGGTTTCACGCCGCATGTATCGTTCAGGAGAAAGCGAATATTTTCTTAATAAAACTCAATGTCGTTTAAAAGATATACAAGAACTTTTTATGAATACCGGCGTAGGGCGCGAGGGCTATTCTATAATAGGGCAAGGCCGTATTGATGAGATTTTGAGCACCAAATCCGAAGAACGAAGGCTGGTCTTTGAGGAAGCAGCAGGTATAACAAAGTACAAGGCGCGGAAAAAGGAATCAGAACGTAAACTGGAGTCTACAAAACAGAATCTTTTGCGTATAAATGACATTTTAATCGAGCTGGAAACCCAGTTGGGGCCTCTTGCTCAACAGGCTGAAACTGCCCGGCGTTATATAGATTTGAGCAACGAATTAAAAGGTATTGAAGTAAGTCTGTTCTTAGATACTATCGACAAGCTAAAAACCAAGCTTGATGAAGTTGAAGATCAGACACGGGTAATCAGAGAACAGATAGATGAAGAAAACAGAAGAATCGATAATATTAAAAATAAGAACCGCAGTAAAAATGAACGGCTTGAATTTCTGAAGTCTGAGATGGAAGAGCTTAGAACCATTATTCACAACCTCGATAGTGAGATTGAGAAAAATGAAGGACATGTTAGATTGTGCGAGGAAAAGATAAGCCATCTCACTGCAAATAATGAGAATTTCGGGAGTGACATAAATTCTATTAAAGAGCGTATGTCAGCTCTTGAGTTGGATATTGAAAAGAAGAAGAAACGTTTGCTAAAGATGGAACAGGATGAGGAGCAATTTGCCAGACTATTAGCAGAGGCAGAGGAAACTCTGGCAGGTATAGTAGCGCGTCTGGATGAGGGTGAAAGGCTTGTTGAAGAGGCCAAACAGGCTATCATGGATAAGCAGGACAACCTTTCAGATTCAAAGATTCGGCTTAACAATTTCAAAAATGATATAGAGAACTACCAACAGCTCAAATCAAGGCTTTTGGAGGATATACGTCAATCTACCCTGGAAATAGACCGTGAAAGCATGAAAAAAGAAGATTTAGATGCTTCTCTGAGAAAAACCAGGGAACAAATAAACTTGTCTAAAAACAAACTTAATGAATTAGAGCAAAAAAAGGGAGAAATACAAAAGGCACTATCGGAGAAAAAAGCCGCTCAAGAAACCATCAATCGCAGATACAGCACTTTAGAATCCCGGCATAAAGTTCTTTTGGATATGGAAGAGAGCATGGAGGGATATAACCATAGCGTTAAGGCGATAAAAAGGGCTTGCAAGGAAAACAAGGCTTTCGGTCAAGGTATACATGGCCCGGTTGCCCAGCTCATTACTGTTGAACAACGATTTGAGACTGCAATTGAAGTTTCATTGGGTGCCAGCCTACAAAATATAGTTACTGATGATGAGTATTCTGCTAAACGTGCAATAGAGTATCTAAAGAAAAATAATATGGGAAGAGCTACGTTTCTTCCTAAGTCATCTATAAAACCTCGTACACTGGATCAATCTCAACTTGATAGGTTACGTAAGATGCCGGGGTTTGAAGGGGTTGCTTCTGATAAAGTCAAATGTGATAAGCAATTTTCGGGTATTTTATTAAATCTTTTGGGAAGAACAGTGATTGTAGACAATTTGGATTCGGGTATACAAATGGCCAGACAATTTGAATACTCCTTCCGAATTGTGTCCCTAGACGGCGAAATTATAAATGCCGGTGGATCAATGACCGGCGGCAGCACTGGAAACAAAGCTTCCAGTATAATTGGTCGTAATCGTGTTATTAAAGAAATTGAGGATGAACTTAAGAAGATTACTTCTGAGCAAAGGAAGATAAACACTGAAATTAGTACAATAGAAGAAGAACTTGATAATATTAATATTACATACGAACAGGAGCGGAAAGTCTTATCTGATATTGAACTGGTAAGACTAAGAGATGAAAACCATGTCGCAGCTATATTGGATAACGTCAGAAAAATAACTGCGAGAATGGATATGCTAAAACAACAGAACAATGAGATAGATGGTCAGATAAATGAGGTTAAAGCCGAAAGTGATAAAGAATCGGTAAAAGCAAAGGCTATCGAGGAAGAAATACAGCTATTAAAGAATAAAGTACAAGCCAATCAGATTAAGAATAAGGATGAACAACAGAAACGGGATGAACTTCATACCGATAT
Organism: Clostridiaceae bacterium; assembly: GCA_012520615.1. Taxonomy (GTDB): domain Bacteria; phylum Bacillota; class Clostridia; order DSM-8532; family DSM-8532; genus DTU059. The sequence goes on from JAAYNX010000145.1 coordinate 29,228, forward strand.
TAATGATTACCGGGTATCTGTTAATTCTATAATTGAAAGCAAACAAAGCGTTTTAGAGCAGATAGAAATGCTTAATCAAGAAAAAGACAGCAATACTATGAATATGGCAAAACGCGAAGAAGAAAAGCAACGCAATCTGGCGCGAATTAGCGAATTAGAAGCCGAGATTCAGGGGGTATTGAAGAAGATTATAAGTCTCAAGGAAGAAAAGACAGGATGCGAGCTTAAAGTTGAAGGATTAGCCGAGGAAAGAGGTGTTCTGGAAGAGGAACTTTCAGGCATGCTTGATAGAGTAACTGAGCACAATAGCAACATTGTCACACTTCAAGAAGGGCAAGTGCGAATCGAAGCTAAAAAAGCTAAGATGGAAAGTGAGCTTGAAACATTCCAAAACAGACTATGGGACGAATATGGCCTTACTTATGGTAATGCTCTTGAAATCAAGTGTGAAATTAGCAATGTAAGGGCTACCCAAAACAGAATAAATGATATAAAAGCCGAAATAAGAGAACTGGGGCCGGTTAACGTTGCTGCCATAGAAGATTACGCCAAGACAAAAGAACGGTATGGTTTTATGAAGGTTCAGCATGAAGACCTGACCAAAGCGGAAGAAAAACTGAGACGTGTTATTCAGGAAATAACAAGTGTAATGAAAAAACAGTTTGTAGAGCAGTTTGAGATAATAAACAAGAACTTCAGTTCAGTCTTTAAGGAGCTTTTTGAGGGTGGCTATGCAGAAGTCAAGCTTGCCGACGAAGAAAACGTTCTGGAAAGCGGAATTGATATAATAGTTCAACCTCCGGGAAAGAAGCTCCAAAATATGATGCTGCTCTCCGGCGGAGAAAAAGCATTGGTGGCAATAGCTCTGATATTTGCGATTTTAAAGATGAGACCTGCACCTTTCTATATACTGGATGAAATAGAGGCCTCTCTTGATGATTCCAATGTTTACAAGTTTGCCGAGTATATCGGGCGATATTCCGACAAACTACAGTTTATAGTCATTACGCATAGAAAAGGTACCATGGAGTCTGCGGATATCCTTTATGGTGTTACCATGGAGGAACACGGCATATCTAAGGTGGTATCGTTGCGAATGGATGAAGAATTGAAGAAAAATGCGGGCTAGCATATATAATATTAGGAATAAATGAAAGGAAATTTGTATGGCTAAGAATAAATGGTTTAGCTGGGGCAAGAAGAAGGCTACTGAAAAGGAAGAGGAGACACTTATTCAACCTGAAATAGAGAATGAATTTGAAGAAATTGATGAAGATTTGGTTGAAGATATCATAGAAGAAGCAGAAGATTTTATAGAAGATACAGCAGAAGATATTGAAGAAGAGGATATATATACCGAGGAAGAAACACCCGAAAATACTAAGGTTGGTTTTTTCGGCAGATTAAAGGACGGGCTTAAAAAAACCAGAGACTCGATAACTCATAAAATTGATCAAGTGCTTGTATCCTTTGGTAAAGTGGACGAGGAGCTTTTTGAGGAGCTTGAAGAGGTTTTAATTACATCCGATATGGGGATGAATACATCCCTTAAAGTAATTGAAGAGCTCAAGGAAAAGGTTAAGGCTGAGAAAATTACAGATGCAAAAGGTGTGCGCCAAGCGATTAAGGAAATAATTGCCGCAAAGCTTACTGATGAAAACACCGAATTGAAGCTTTATACAAAACCTTCGGTAATAGTAGTTATTGGAGTAAATGGTGTAGGAAAAACGACTTCCATAGGTAAGTTGGCACATTATCTTAAGAATCAGAACAAGAAAATTACTGTAGCCGCTGCAGATACCTTCAGGGCCGCCGCAATAGAGCAGTTAGAAATATGGACAAACAAAGCCGGCGTAGAACTAATAAAGCACACCGAAGGCTCCGATCCTTCAGCGGTTATTTTTGATGCAATCCAGCATTGTAAATCAAAACGTAACGATATATTGATTTGTGATACCGCCGGAAGGCTTCACACCAAGAAAAACCTTATGGACGAATTGAAAAAGATTTTTCGGATTATTCAGCGCGAGCTACCCGGCGCCGATATAGAGACACTTCTGGTATTAGATGCAACAACCGGCCAGAACGCAGTTTCTCAGGCAAAAACTTTTTCAGAGGTTTCCCAGCTTTCGGGGCTTATTCTTACTAAGCTGGATGGTACTGCAAAAGGCGGAATTGTAGTATCTATTAAGTCTGAATTAAATATACCGGTTAAATTTATCGGCGTGGGAGAGAAAATGTATGATCTTCAGCCTTTCAAGCCCACCGAATTTGTTGAGGCCCTATTTGGCACCCAATAAACTGATTCATGCTTAAAAGATTTATAACAGATGCGAAAATAAAAGGACATTGTTAAATAAATATCAAAACAATTGTAAATGCCTTGACTTTTGATGTAGCGAAGAGTATCATGTCTTTATTAGTTTTATAATCGGATGAAGGCTTAGGGAGAGTGGCTGTTTTAGCACACCGAAGGAGTAAAGCTCTCAGGTAAAAAAGACCTTGGCCTGACGAATCTCTGGAGAGACCTTTTTGAAGGCGCCGAAGGGGCAAATCCGAACAAGGATGACACTCTCAGGCAAAAGGACAGAGCAGAACCCATGCAAAGGCTTGCAAAAAGACAAGTCAGCTAGTGCTATTGTTCGTTACATAAAAAGAGGTTAATCAGAGGTCAAACAATTATAGGGTTTGGCTTTTTTCATTGTATAAGTTGGTTTTGTAGTATATATATTTCAGGAGGTTAAATTATGGCAAAAATCATAGTAACAGACAAAATGGCACCTAACGGAATTGACTATTTGAAGAGCAAAGGATTTGAAGTAGATACACCTTTCGGCATATCTCCAGAGGAACTAGAAAAGATTATTGGTGAATATGACGCAATAATCGTAAGAAGTGCCACAAAATTAAAGGGAGCAGTTCTTGATAAAGCTGTTAATCTAAAAGTTGCCGGTCGTGCCGGTAATGGTGTTGACAATATTGATGTACAGGAATGTACAAGAAGAGGTATAACGGTAGTCAATACCCCCGATGGAAACACCATGGCAGCAGCAGAAATGAGCGTTGCCTTGGTTTATGCGGTCTTTAGAAATGTAGCGCAAGCTTACCATGCAGCAAAAAACAAGGACTTTAGAAGAAATAAATTTGTCGGTGAGGAGTTGGACGGTAAAACTGCAGGTATTATCGGCCTTGGCAAAATTGGCTCTGTTGTGGCAAAGAAACTTGTGGGCGCAGGAATGAAAGTTGTCGGGTATGACCCGTACATTTCGGATGAACGTGTTAACAGCTTAGGGATTACTCGAGTGGAAAATCTTGATGATCTATTTAAAGTTGCTGATTTAATTACTATACATATCCCGAAAACCCCTGAAAGCAAAAACCTTATAGGGGAAAGAGAACTGGCTTTATGCAAAAAGGGAGTTAGAATTGTCAACGTAGCCCGCGGCGGTATGATTGATGAAAAGGCCCTTTATAACGCAATTGTGTCTGGCCATGTAGCTGGTGCTGCCCTCGACGTTCAGGAAGTTGAACCGAATTTTACAAAAGCGCCGGAAGAACAGGATTACTGGAACCCTCTATTGGATTTGGACCAGGTAGTATTTACTCCTCATCTTGGCGCATCTACAAAGGAAGCCAACCTGAATTGCTCATTAGGAGTTGCCAAGAATGTTGAAGCTGTATTAAACGGAGAATTGGTAGCGGCTGTAAATATGCCTCCTATTGCAGGAGATGTAGAAAAGCTTAAACCTTATACAAACATAGGCGAAAAATTAGGTGCAATCTACTACCAGGCAGAACAAGAAAGAGTGCAGAAAATAGAGATAATGTACAGCGGCGATTTAGTCGATAAGCCCACAAAGCCTATTACTCTTGCTATCATTAAAGGATTTTTATCAGTTGTTAGCGAGGATGAAGTCAATTATGTAAACGCACAGCTTAAACTTTCAGAAATGGGCGTTGAGCTTATTGAGAGCAAATCGAGCCAGCTTGAAAAATATACAAATCTTATTACTGTTAAGTTCTATAGGAAGACTAATGCAATTTCTGTATCGGGTACAGTATTTGCAAAGGATACTATTCGCATCGTTGATTTCTTCGGATATACTTTGGATTTTGAGCCTACAAAGCATGTTTTGGCTCTGCAAAACATGGATGTTCCGGGTATTATCGGTAAGGTTGGAACCCTTTTAGGCCAGAACAATGTTAATATTGCGGCAATGCAATGGAGCCGCCGTGACTCAAATTCTAAAAAGGCTGTATCCTTTGTAAGCGTTGACAATGATGTATCTGCAGAAATATTAGAAAAGCTGCGCAATATGGAAGGAATACTAAAAGTATCAAAGCTGAATTTCTAGGCTCATAAAATGTTTTGGAGGGATAGCCATGGATAAGCATTTAAAATCAATTCTGAACAAACAAGTAGAAAGAACCATGGATAATCTTGTAAGGAACAATATGACTGCATTATATGTAGAAACCAAAGACGAGGTTATTGGCAAGGTATCCGAATTTATTAATGAAGGCGATTTAGTAGCTGTCGGCGGTTCTGTGACATTGTTTGAAACTGGAGTCATTGATCATTTAAGGTCAGGACGTTACAGCTTTTTAGACAGGTATATGGAAGACTTGTCCAGGACTCAATTAGAGGAGATATACAGAAAATCTTTCTTCGCCGATACATATTTGACAAGTACCAATGCGATTACCGAAGATGGGGAACTCTACAATGTTGATGGCAATGGAAATCGAGTAGCTGCCATGATTTACGGCCCTAAAAGTGTTATTGTGGTAGCTGGCGTAAACAAGATTGTCAAGAATATTGATGAGGCAATAGAAAGGGTCAGACGTATTGCTGCACCTGCCAATTCAACTAGACTCGAAAGAGATACCCCCTGCGTAAAAACGGGATATTGTGTAGATTGCAAAAAAGAAGACCGTATCTGCTGCAGTTATACAATATTTGGGCAACAGAGACAAAAAGATCGAATTAAGGTTATTTTGGTAGGCGAAAGTCTAGGATACTAGAAGTAAGAAGTTATCTTTAAGTTACAACAGTGGGGAAAACTCCCCGCTGTTTTGTTTTTGTAAGTTATGCTATATTAATAATGGTCATAAACTAACCAGACACTTATAAGGAGGACACATAAATTTGAATCATAAGGTTGGTCTTGTATCTTTAGGCTGCCCCAAAAATTTGGTTGACAGCGAGATTATATTGGGAATGCTAAAGAATGAAAAATATGAACTTACTATAGAGCATAAGAATGCTGATGTAATTATAATAAATACCTGCGCTTTTATAGGCGACGCCAAAGAAGAAGCCATAATGAGTATTTTAGAAGCCGCCCGATACAAGGAGGAGGGGAATCTTAAACTCCTTATTGTAACAGGTTGCTTGGCAGAACGGTATAAAGCGGATATTTGCAAAGAAATACCTGAGGTTGACGTGGTAGTTGGAACCGGTAGTATTGACGAAATACCGGCAATTATCAGTAAAGGTCTGTCTGGGGAAATAAATGAGAGGAATTTGTACGCAAATACTCCCAATACGGTTGACTATTTAGAGCTCACCCGTCTTGTAACAGATGAGAAGCCTTACAGTTACCTAAAAATTGCCGAGGGATGCTCGAACAGATGTACTTACTGCATTATACCGAGCCTGAGAGGAGATTTCAGAAGCAGAACAATTGAGAATATTTTGAGAGAGGCAAATCTCTTAGCTAAAAAAGGAAAAAAAGAGATTATTCTTGTAGCGCAGGATGTTACCCGTTACGGAACAGATATTTACCAAGAAAAAAAGCTTGTGGAGCTAGTGCGACAAATCAGCAAAATAGAAGAGATTGAGCGCATAAGGCTTTTGTACTGTTATCCAGAATTAATAGACAATGAATTAATAATGGAAATGAAGAATAATCCTAAGCTTTGCAAATACTTGGACATCCCTATTCAGCATATTTCGGACAATGTTTTGAAAGCTATGGGCAGACGCGGGAACAAAGCATATATTTACGATCTTTTGGCAAGAATTAGAGAGCAAATCCCCGGTGTTGCATTAAGAACATCTCTGATAACCGGTTTCCCGGGCGAGACCGAGGAAGACTTTGAGGAATTATGCAATTTCGTTAAAGAAAGCAATTTTGAGCATCTTGGTGTATTTGCATACTCAAAAGAGGAAGGAACACCTGCTTATAAAATGAAAGGTCAGATTCCGCAAAAGATAAAAAAAGCAAGACGCGAAAAACTGATGATGATTCAGAAGGAAAATGTAGAGAATTATAATAGTTCACGATTAGGACATATTTATGATACAATAGTCGATGGAGTTGCTGATGATGGTATCTTTTATGTCGGGCGGACTTATGCGGAAGCTCCGGACATAGATTCTGTTATTTATTTTACCGCAGCTGAACCATTGGATGTTGGCATGATAGTGCCTGTAAAAATACTTTGCCAAGATGATTATGATTTAGTTGGTGAAGTACAGATGTAAATAGGAATGGTGGATAGTGAGATGAATCTTCCGAATAAAATTACAGTTTCAAGGATTTTGGCTACACCTGTTTTCTTGTTCTTTTTGGTACCGGGCTGGTTTGGGCAATTCTGGGGCTTGGATCAGTGGGGCAGATATGCTGCGGCTGTCATATTTATAGTTGCATCCATAACTGATATGGTAGATGGAAATATTGCACGAAAATATAATATGATTACGGAGCTGGGGAAGTTTCTGGACCCAATTGCCGATAAACTGCTGGTAACATCAGCTCTCATTGCCTTTATCAAGACTGATAATCTGTCTGTATGGGCTGTGTTTATAATAATTGCAAGAGAATTCATTATTACAGGTTTTCGTGTTGTTGCTGCCGGACGTGGCGTTGTCATTGCTGCAGACAAATGGGGAAAGATTAAAACTGTTGTGCAGATAGCAGCCATTATAGCTATATTAATAAAAAACTTCCCAGTATCGCTAATAATCGATTTCCCGTTGGGAATGGTATTAATGTATATTGCAGTAGCTCTTACAGTAATCTCAGGAGTTAATTATATAGTGAAAAATGTAAAGGTATTAGAAAAGAACTAGTGATTTGACAACCACGGCTTACGCATAAAAGCTTTTCCTTCATTTTTTTAGTGATGGTTATGCTTTACACAAAGCCGATTGTATGCTAGAATATCTAGGTCTATAGAACCGAATGCGCGGTTAATGGCACTCCGACCATATACTGGGCATACGGCAATTTAAAGAAAGGAGAATTTTATCATGGAAAGATTGACAAAGCAAGAGATTATCGCTAAATATGCGACACATGAGGGTGATACAGGATCTCCCGAAGTGCAGATTGCTCTTTTAACAGACAGAATTAATCATCTTACCGAGCATTTAAAGTACCACAAGAAAGATCACCATTCCCGCCGTGGACTATTAAAAATGGTTGGTGCAAGAAGAGGTCTGTTAAATTACCTTACCAAGAAAGATATCAATAGATATCGTGAAATCATTGCTAAACTGGATATTAGAAAATAGCAATCCGAAATGTTTGTATAACAAAAAAATAGTAGGGCGGAGTTTCCGCCCTTTTTTATCACTAGTTTGTCCTTCTATAATTTTCCTGATAATAAGGACAAGCAAGGTGTTTCATTAAATCTAAACCAACTATTTTTTGAGAGAATAACCTCAGATTATAGTGGAAATATAACATTAAAATAAGATTCCAAAATAGTCAAGGGCAACAGAAGATCAGAGAAGAGGCTGCAAGTCCTTGGAGCCTGTTCCCTGACCTTTTGTCCCTGCCTAATGTGCTTTTTGTTGTCTTTGGGCACACTAAAAAGTACAAACGCTTTAACTATGCGTATGGAATCGGAGAAAAGGAGAAAATTTATGAAAAAAGTCTTTAATTTTGAAGTGGCAGGCCGGCCCCTGTCCGTAGAAGTAGGTCAATTGGCACAGCTTTCTAATGGGTCTTGTCTGGTTAGATATGGAGATACTGTTGTTTTATCCAATGTAACTGCTTCAAAACAGCCCAGAGAAGGAATTGATTTCTTTCCTCTAAGTGTTGATTACGAAGAAAAACTCTACTCGGTAGGTAAAATACCCGGTGGCTTTATTAAGCGAGAGGGAAAACCCACCGAAAAAGCCGTACTTGTTTCCAGAGTAATTGACAGACAAATGCGCCCCAGATTCCCTAAAGACCTTAGAAATGACGTAGTTATAGTAAACACTGTATTATCGGTAGAGCAGGATAATTCTCCGGAATTTACATCAATAATCGGCACGATTATTGCTCTATGTATTTCTGATATTCCTTTTAACGGCCCTATTGGTGGTGTAATATTAGGACTTGTTGACGGTGAGGTTGTTATTAATCCAACAACAGAACAGAGAGCAAAAAGCGATATGTATGTTACCCTTTCTGCTGACAAGGAAAAGATTGTAATGATCGAAGCGGGAGCAAACCAAGTTCCTGATGAGGTTATGTTTGATGCTATTAAGACAGGGCATGAAGAAATTAAGCGTATTATAGATTTTATTGAAACCATTGTTAAAGAAGTTGGAGTTCCTAAGTTCGAATATGAATCAGCGGCTGTACCCGAGGATATTTGGACGGCTGTATACGATATGGCAAAGGATGAAATGAAAAATGCAATCCAGAATGCCGACAAAGCAACGAGAGATAATCAGGTAGATGCAGTTTGTCAAAATGTTCAGGAAAAACTTGCTGAATCCTTCCCGGAGCAGAAAGGAAAAATTGACGAAGCTCTTTATAAACTACAGAAAAAGATAGTCAGAGAAATGATTTTAGAAGAGCATAAGCGTGTTGATGGTCGTTCCCTTATGGATATTCGTCAGCTTTCTGCAGAAGTATCGCTTCTTCCCAGAACTCATGGTTCAGCGCTCTTCCAGCGTGGACAGACCCAAGTTCTTACCAATGTTACCCTTGGTCCATTAGGCGAAGGGCAAAAATTAGATGGCGTTGATCTTATGGAAGAAGGAAAGCGCTATATGCATCATTACAACTTCCCACCTTATTCTGTTGGAGAAGCAAGATCTTCTAGAGGCCCCGGCCGTCGTGAAATCGGTCATGGTGCTCTGGCTGAAAGAGCTCTGGAACCGGTTATACCAAACGAAATAGATTTTCCATATGCTATCCGTTTAGTTTCAGAGGTACTCATGTCCAACGGCTCTACATCACAAGGTAGCGTTTGCGCCAGCACATTGGCTCTGATGGATGCAGGTGTGCCGATTAAAGCACCTGTTGCAGGTATTTCATCTGGACTTGTTGTAGATGAAGAAAACCCTGATAGATTTATTACATTCATGGATATACAAGGCATAGAAGACTTCTTTGGAGACATGGACTTTAAGGTTGCCGGAACAAAAGACGGTATTACCGCTATTCAGGTTGACATTAAAGTAGAAGGACTCTCATATGAGATTATTCGTCAAGCTTTTGAAATAACCAAAAAGGGTCGTTTACAAATACTTAATGAATGTATGTTGCCGGTAATTTCTGAACCAAGAGCAACTCTGTCTCCATATGCCCCTAAGATTTATCAAACAAAGATTGATGTTGATAAAATCCGTGAGGTCATTGGCCCAGGCGGAAAGGTGATAAATAAAATCATTGCTGAAACCGGCGTGAAAATTGATATTCAGGAAGACGGTTCTGTTTATGTAGCAACTTCTGATGAAACTGCAGGGCACAAAGCCATCAAGATAATAGAGGGAATCGCAGGGGAAGTGGAAGTTGGTGCAATATTCAACGGCAAAGTAACCCGTATTATGAACTTCGGTGCATTTGTTGAATTCCTTCCCGGCAAAGAAGGCTTGGTACACATTTCTAAGCTTGACAACAAGCGTGTCAACAAGGTTGAGGATGTTGTAAATGTCGGCGATGAAATTCTAGTTAAAGTAATGGAAGTAGATAAGCAGGGCAGAATTAATCTTTCAAGAAAAGATGCACTGGGCGAATCCTAATAAATTAAATGAAGAATAATATATATAAATAACACAGATGACCGGAGTCTTACGATTCCGGTCATTTGTCGTCAGAGGGACGACGGGTTATTCTCTGTCGAATTATGCACAAATCCCATACACAACCTTTATTTAAGCTAATAATGTTTATTCTACTAAATAAATGGTAAAATCTTATTAATTGAGGTGAAGTATGAGTAATAATCTTAAGGTTTTGTTCGTGGCCGCTGAGTGCACACCATTTATTAAAGTCGGTGGACTAGGCGATGTGACAGGCGAACTTCCACTAAAATTAAAAGAATTGGGAGCAGACGTACGGGTCGTCATTCCCGGGAACAAGGATCTGGACTATCCCACCGAGTACAAGGGTGATTTCCCCGTGAAAATGGGATGGAAAGAAGAGACCTGTATTGTAAGGGAGATTATTAATGCACCGGTAACAACTTTTGTAATAGATAATTATCACTATTTTGGCAGACAAGGTGTTTATGGACACAGAGATGATAGCGAAAGGTTTGCTTTCTTCTGTTCTGCTGTTTATGAAATGATCATGAGGTTTGATTTTATGCCGGATATTCTTCATCTGAATGACTGGCATACTGCGCCTACTGCCATGCTGATTCGGGAAAACGAGCGGGAGCACCACCAATTATCGCAGATTTCTATTGTGTATACTATCCATAACCTTGAGTATCAGGGCGTGAGCGATCGCAGTATCTTTAACCTTTTCGGTGTTAAAGAGGTTGTGTTTAAGGTTGACAAGGTAGAGTACTACGGCTGTTTCAACGCTATGAAAACCGGCATAAACTATGCAGATATTATTAATGCTGTGAGTAAAACATCGGCCAAGGAAATGCTTTCCCCAAAATTTGGGTTTGGTTTGGAGGGCGTGCTTAAAAACCGTATGCAGGCTCTTCGAGGTGTAGTAAACGGAATAAATCAAAACACCTGGGATCCCGAAACAGATAAATATATATGGTCTAATTATAGCAAAGATAATATTAGCGGGAAGAAAAAGAATAAGAAGGAGCTTCAGAAGGCGCTAGGGCTCAAAATTGAGGATGTCCCTTTGTTTTCTGTAATAAGCAGGTTGGTACCAAATAAGGGCCTTGATTTGATGAATAGGGCCTTTGAATATATCCTGAAGGCCAATAATCAATTGGTACTCTTAGGTAGCGGAGAGAAGTATTACGAGAAAATGTTTGCCGAGTTATCCGAAAAATATCCGGGTTTAGTATCTCTCAATTTTGAGTTCAATAGTGAGAAAGCTCGCCGAATCTATGCCGGCAGTGATATTTTTCTTATGCCGTCACTCTATGAACCCTGCGGCTTAAGTCAATTAATTGCTATGAGGTACGGTACTGTTCCGGTGGTTCATAAAACCGGGGGTTTAGCCGATACTGTTATTGATGAAACCAGGAATCAAGGCTCTGGAACAGGCTTCATATTTAACACTTATTCAAATGAAGCTTTTATCAGGACTATAAGAAAAGCAATTAACCTGTATAATAATAAGAAAGCTTGGGCTGAGCTTGTAAAAAGAGCTATGGTGAGAGATTCATCATGGGATAGCCCTGCCAGCGAATATCTTTCAATATATAGCGAGGCAAAAACCGAAAATAACAAAAGGAAGCACAAAGGAAGGACCTAACTTGAGAAGAAAAGAAAAGGCTGAAATTATTCTTAAAGAACTAAAATCCCTATATCCTGATGCAATATGTACTTTAGATTTTGAAACTCCTTTACAATTACTTATAGCAACACAATTAGCGGCACAATGCACAGATGCCAGGGTAAATATAGTTACAAAGGAACTTTTCAAAAAATATCGAAGCGTAGAAGATTTTGCCGGTGCCGATATTTCAGAGCTTGAACAGGATATTAAGTCAACGGGTTTTTTCAGGAACAAGGCCAAGAACATAAAAGAATGCTGTATTAAGCTTCTAAGGGACTATAAAGGTATAGTGCCTGATAATATGGAAGATTTACTGAGTTTGCCCGGAGTAGGCAGAAAGACGGCCAATGTTATATTGTCCACCGTTTTTTCTAAGCCCGGTGTAATTGTGGATACCCATTGCACGAGGCTATCTAATCGTATTGGGCTTACAAAGTCGCAAAATCCTGATATAATAGAACGCGACCTGATGAAGATTTTGCCAAGAAGTGAATGGGCTAACTTTTCTCATTATCTCGTTTATCATGGGCGTGAAATTTGTCAAGCCCGAAGACCAAAATGTGAAATTTGTAGCATTA
>JAAYNX010000218.1 GCA_012520615.1 Clostridiaceae bacterium
CGATAAATGGTAGCGGTTACAATGAGGAATATGGCCTATTAGGGTCAAATAAGGCTACTGATGATTCTGTTAAGCTGTTCCCTAGAGATTGTCAGGAGCTTGTAGATAAAATACAGAATATTATTAAGGAAAAGACAGGCAAAACAATTGAGGTTATGGTTTACGGAGACGGAGCGTTTAAGGATCCCGTAGGGAAGATATGGGAGTTAGCCGATCCTGTTGTTTCACCTGCTTACACTAAGGGGCTTGAAGGCACTCCTAATGAGATAAAACTTAAGTATCTGGCCGATAATAACTTTGCTGACCTTAAAGGTGAAGAACTAAAAAAAGCTATATCGGAATATATTCATGACAAAAAGAACGATCTTGTGGGCGAGGCGGAATCCCTAGGCACAACCCCAAGAAGATTAACAGACTTAATAGGCTCCTTGTGTGACTTAACCTCCGGAAGCGGAGATAAGGGAACTCCGATAGTGTATATACAAGGCTATTTTGATAATTTTTCAGAATGATAAACATGATAAAAATGATAAACAATGCGCATGCCCCAAAAGCATGCGCATAATTTTAGTCGTCCGAATCAATCAAGGTTACCGAAATTGAAATTCAATCTATGATTGAGCTAATTTTTGCTAACGTTTAATTAATATATCCAGAATCAGTGAACCGAAAATCAGCATAACCCAAAATCTGAAGGAATACACAACAATCCACTCAATTATTTTGACTTGTTCACCAAAAAATGAAGAACCCGACATAAAAGAAATTGATATAACCAGAGCCAGTAAAAGGAAAGCAAAAAACACTATAGTACCTATTTTCAAAAGAACCTTACAAGGTTTATTGAGTTCTATGAATCTTTTGCTGGCAATCTTAACCAAAGCCCGAAACCGGCTTGTAGTATTTTTCTCATTCATTAAATGACCCCCATAAAATAAACTCACTTATAAAGTAACACATGGATATATCAATTATCAATAAATAAAATATGGAATCAATGCCTATATGAGCCCTTTAAACTGACTTATTCTGATGGCTGCCTACCGTTATACCCCTCTAATGAGTTATAATACGGTAGCTCCGTACATGAATAACGAGTTATTGACTTTTATCCTTATAATGGATACAATTCAGCTATAAGTCATGAAAAAATCCAATATTTATATGGCCTAAAGGGTCAAAACTGAGGGATTTTATGTATTGTTCAAATTGTAACAAGTCATTTTCTGACCAATTCAGCTTTTGTGATAACTGCGGAGGTAAGCTTGAAAAAGGAAATGGTACTGAAACAAACCAAATTGTGACACCCCAACCCTCAGCTCCTTATCAGCCGGAAAACCAATCTAATCCTACCCCAAATCCTACCCCTACCTATCAAGCACCGGCTGTACCACCTACATATGCTCCTCAACCCCATCAAACCGGTATCACAGAACAACCGAACAAAAAACTAAGTAAAACAGTGTCCTTTGGAACATGGATAGGAATTATATTTCTTAATATCATACCGTTTATTTTCAGTGTAATTATTACTCTTTCAATAATTATATCTAACATATACATGTTAAGATTAAAAATTATTGAACCTGTTTATATCGCGTTATTAGCATTTGCTTTGTTCTATATAATTCTTCTTTTTGTATGGGCATTTGGAAAACCCAAAGCACGTTCCTTGAAGAATTATGCGAGTGCCACTCTATTAATGACGCTTTTAGTAATAATCCTTATGGCTGTGGTATACTTTGTAGTGCGCGATAGTGATGTGGTTACACAGTTTATTTCTGATTTTAATGAAATGTTTGAGAGCCTGGAAATGATGTACTGATAGCAAAGTTTACCCAAAAGAATACAATACTTCAGTAGCAAGGTGTAAGCCTTGCTATTGTTTTTCCTGATGGTATGGCTGTGGGATAAAAAATTTTTTAATTTTTATGGACAAGTCCATTATCCTATGTTAAGATATTTAAAATTAGAATGAAAGGGAAAAAATTATGGCTTACTATATAAAAAAGTGCGTAAAAAAGTTTTTTGTGCCGATGGTAGGAACCAGGCTATTAACCCTTTTCCCTTCACTTCTTTCTCAGAAATTTAATTATTGTTTATTAAAATAGTAAGACATAGGTCTTACTATTTTTTTATGCAGAGTATTAAACGTCGCCGGATAAGCCGGACGGTAGGATGGAAAGGCGGAAAAAAGATGAGACTTAGCTCAAAGGATTTATTAGGGTTGGAGGACATAGGAGCCGAGGAAATTACATTTATTCTTGAAACCGCAAAGGAAATGAAGAAAATTGTAACTAGCTCTATGAAACGAGTAAATTATCTTCAAGGTAGGTCGGTAGTTAGCTTGTTCTATGAAAACAGTACACGGACAAGGGTATCATTCGAACTGGCGGCCAAATACATGGGAGCCCAAGCGGTGAACGTTTCGGTAGCATCAAGCAGTGTAGCAAAAGGGGAAACACTAATAGATACCGGAAAGACCCTAGAAGCTATGGGGACTGATATAGTAATAATCAGGCACAACCAGTCCGGTGCCCCACACTTGCTGGCTCGGAATATAAACGCTTCGGTTATAAATGCAGGGGATGGAATGCACGAACATCCCACCCAAGCACTTCTGGATATGATGACCATGCAAGAAACCTTTGGCACCCTAGAGGGGCTTAAAGTGGCAATAATCGGGGATATATATCATAGTAGAGTAGCCAGAAGCAATATTATAGGGCTTACTAAAATGGGGGCACAGGTTCAACTGTTTGCGCCTTCTACTCTGATGCCGGTTGGAATCGAGCATTTGGGAGCGAAAATATTCCCGACCATTAAAGATGCTATTTACGATTGTGATGTAGTGATGGGGTTGAGAGTCCAGCTTGAAAGACAAAAGAAATGCCTGTTTCCTACAACAAACGAATATTGCAAATTTTTTGGTATAAACCCGGACAATATCAAAGGGGCTAAAAAGAATGCTTTGTGGATGCATCCCGGCCCGGTCAACAGAGGTGTTGAAATGACTTCAACAATAATTGATGCAGATAACTCTGTGATTAATAAACAGGTTACAAACGGGGTTGCTGTTAGAATGGCATTGCTTTATTTACTGATAGGGAGGGAAGAATTTTGAGAATGTTGATAATAAACGGAACAGTAATACAATGGGATAAAATTGAAAAGGCAAATGTTTTGATTGAAGAAGGTACGATTGTTTCTACCAAAGCAGCTCCTGATACCGATGCTGACAAGATTATAGATGCCGACGGCCTTTATGTGCTTCCCGGTCTTATAGATGCACATTGCCACCTAAGAGATCCGGGATTCGAGTATAAGGAAGACATGGTATCGGGTACAAAAAGTGCAGCCAGAGGGGGTTTTACCTCAATTGCCTGTATGCCAAACACAAATCCGGTTGTGGATAATGCCGCTGTAGTTCGCTATATTATAGAAAAGTCCAAAAAAGAAGGGTACGTGAATGTTTTCCCGATAGGAGCTATCTCTAAAGGGCTAGACGGAATTGAACTGGCTGAGATGGGAATCATGAAGGAGGCCGGCATCGTAGCTGTATCAGATGATGGTAAACCGGTAATGAACAGTGATGTGATGAAAAAAGCCCTTATTTATGCAGCTCAGTTTGATCTACCTGTTATATCCCACTGTGAGGATTTAAATCTTACCGACGGTGGAAGTATGAACGAGGGATTGACCTCTACTGTTTTGGGATTAAGGGGCATTCCCGCTTCATCGGAGGATGTTATGGTTGCACGGGAGATACTCTTATCCGAATACACAAAGATTCCGGTTCACATTGCTCATGTTTCTACAAAAGCATCGGTTGAACTGATACGACAGGCTAAAAAACGGGGAATAAAGGTAACTGCCGAAACCTGTCCGCACTATTTTACCTTAACTGAAGAAGCCTGTAAAAACTATAATACCAACGCAAAAATGAATCCACCTCTGAGAAGTCGGGAGGATTTGGAGGCAGTTATTGAAGGCCTGAAAGATGATACTATAGATATGATAGCAACAGATCATGCCCCTCACCATTTTGACGAGAAAAATGTGGAGTTTGAGAAGGCTGCTAATGGAATAGTGGGCTTTGAAACAGCACTGGCATTAGGATATACAAAGTTGGTGGAGCCGGGGCATCTCAGCCTACCAAAGCTTATTGAAAAGATGACTGTGAGTCCGGCTAAAATGTTGAGAATCGATAAAGGAACGTTGGAGCGCGGCAAAGCCGCTGACATAACCATAGTGGATTTTGATTCAGAATATACAGTGGATGTATCAAAATTTGCATCAAAAAGTAAGAACTCGCCATTTGATGGCTTTAAAGTTAAAGGCAAGGTTATGACAACAATAGTGGGAGGTAAGATTGTGTATGAAAAGCATGAATTTTTCGGATAAACTTGCGCAACAAATTAAATTAAAGAAAAATCCTTCGGTACTGGGGCTTGACCCGAAGCTGGAGTATATTCCTGCATCAATAAAAGAGAGATACTTTAATGGTGATATCAACCCTCAAAAAGCTGCGGCTGACAGTATCATAGAATTCAACAAAAAACTTATTGATGCGCTATACGAAATAATACCTGCAGTGAAGCCCCAGCTTGCCTACTATGAAATGTACGGCTTAGAGGGAATCAGAGCCTTCTATGAAACAATAGGATATGCAAAGGAAAAAGGATTACTGGTTATTGCCGACGGCAAACGAAACGATATTGGTACAACTTCCCAAGCCTATGCTACAGCCTATCTTGGTAAAACTGATATCAACGGTGCAAAGACAGAAGCTTTTGGCGCCGATGCTCTTACAGTCAACGCATATCTGGGTATTGACGGAATAAAACCATTCATCGAAGCCTGCGAGAATAATGATAAGGGCATATTTGTACTTGTTAAAACCTCAAATCCATCATCAGGCCAGCTTCAAGACCTGATACTGCAAGACGGACGAACCATATATGAGGCCATGGCAGATTTGGTCAATCAATGGGGTAGTTCAACACTCGGTCAATGTGGGTATTCCTCAATAGGAGCTGTGGTAGGAGCAACTTATCCAAAACAGCTTGATGAAATGAGAAAGAGAATGCCTAAAGCATGGATATTAGTTCCGGGCTACGGGGCTCAGGGCGGTACAGCGGCTGATGTGGCCGGAGCATTTGATAAAAACGGTCTCGGTGCGATTATAAATGCATCAAGAAGCCTTATGTGTGCTTATAAACTAGATGCATGGAAAGAAAAGTTTACCCAAGAGGACTTTGCAAAAGCCGCAAGAGCTGAAGCAGAACGTATGCGAGATGATATAAGCAGAGTTTGTGGCATTTAGTCATAGGATAAACAAGGAAAGGGAAAAAAGATGAAGGCTATTTTAGCTTTAGAAGACGGAACTCAATTTATAGGTGAATCAGTGGGAGCTATTGGTACATGCATTGGTGAGGTTGTATTTGAAACGGGAATGACAGGTTATTTGGAAGTCCTTACAGACCCATCTTATGTGGGACAGTTAGTAACAATGACATACCCATTAATCGGCAATTACGGAGTAAATACAGAGGATCAGGAATCTCCGAGGCCTCATGTTAAGGGCTTTATAGTCCGGGAATTGTGCGATGAGCCCAGTAATTTCAGATCTCAAGATACTTTAAACAGCTACATGATAAAACATAATATCATTGGAATACAAGGTATAGATACTCGTGCATTAACACGAATACTTAGAAATAAAGGCACAATGAACGGAGTAATATCAACTGATCCTGATTTCAGGCAGGAGGATTGGATTGAAAAATTGCATAATCACAAAATAATCAAGCCTGTTGAGCAAGTGACCTCAAAAGAGGTTAAACACATCGAGGGAACAGGGAAAAGGGTAGCTGTACTGGATTATGGGATCAAAACAAGCATTATACACTGTCTGCAAAAACGTAACTGTGATATATATGTATTTCCTGCTACATCAGAAGCCGATACTATTTTAGCGGTTGAGCCAGATGGCATAATGCTCTCAAACGGTCCCGGCAACCCTAAAGACTGTACATTTCAAATAGAGGTATTAAAAGAATTGATAGGGAAAAAACCCATATTCGGCATTTGTCTAGGACATCAGCTCACCGCTTTGGCATATGGCGGAGATACCGAAAAGCTTAAGTATGGGCACCGTGGTGGAAACCATCCGGTCAAGGATTTAGCAAAGGATAGAACCTATATAACATCCCAAAACCATGGCTATGTTGTAGTGGCTGATAAGCTGGACAGTAAAAGAGCTGTCGTAAGTCATATAAATATCAATGATGGTACAGTTGAGGGCGTGAGGTATTTAGACACACCCACATTTACAGTTCAATTTCACCCTGAGGCTTCTCCCGGCCCAAAGGAAACGGAGTATCTGTTTGATGATTTTATTTCATTGATGGACACGTTCAAGCATAGGAGGTTCAAATAAGAATGCCCAGAAGACATGATGTAAAACGAGTTTTAGTTATTGGCTCAGGCCCGATAATTATTGGTCAAGCAGCCGAGTTTGATTATGCGGGAACTCAGGCCTGCCAGGCATTAAAAGAGGAAGGTATCGAGGTTATATTGGTAAACAGTAATCCTGCTACCATTATGACAGATTCAGAAATTGCGGATAAGGTATATATTGAACCTCTTAATGCAGACACTCTCAAGAAAATAATATTAAAAGAAAAACCTGATAGTATCTTACCTACTTTAGGTGGACAAACAGGGCTGAATTTAGCCACTGAACTAGCAGAATCAGGCTTTTTGGAACAGGTAGGGGTAAGGCTTCTTGGTACCAACATTGAGGCCATTCAGATGGCAGAGGATCGTCAAACATTTAAAGACACAATGGAATCAATAGGTGAACCCTGCATACCCAGTAAAGTGGTAAACACCATTGAAGACGCATTGGACTTTGCCCATGAAATTGATTATCCGGTAGTTATAAGGCCTGCCTATACTCTAGGTGGTACAGGAGGCGGGATTGCCTATAATAATGAACAACTAAAGGAAATTGGAACAAATGGCCTTCGTTTGAGCAGAGTGCATCAGGTTCTTATTGAAAAATGCATATCAGGCTGGAAGGAAATTGAGTATGAGGTTATGGGGGACTCCAAAGGTAATGTAATTACAATTTGCAGTATGGAAAATATCGACCCCGTTGGTGTTCATACCGGTGACAGCATTGTGGTTGCTCCTACCCAAACCTTGGGAGATAAGGAATACCAAATGCTTAGATCTGCTGCTCTAAATATTATTACAGCTTTAGGAATTGAGGGCGGATGCAATTGTCAATTTGCGCTTCACCCAGAAAGCTTTGAATACGCAGTAATTGAGGTGAATCCTAGGGTAAGCCGCTCATCGGCTCTGGCCTCAAAGGCGACAGGCTACCCCATAGCAAGAGTGGCAACTAAGGTTGCAATAGGATACGGGCTGGATGAAATTAAAAACGCTGTTACAGGCAAAACATATGCCTGCTTTGAGCCTGTAATTGACTACTGTGTAGTCAAGATTCCAAAATGGCCCTTTGATAAATTTGTTAAGGCAAAGCGTACCCTCGGAACCCAAATGAAAGCTACCGGAGAGGTAATGGCCATAGGAAATTCCTTTGAAGGAGCACTGATGAAAGCACTTCGTTCACTCGAACTGGGCATAAAAACCCTTGAAACACCTCTTTGTAAGGACCTGAATGATGAAATTCTCAGAGAATGGCTATATAAAGTTGATGACAATAGATTGCTGGTTATTGCCGAGGCTATTCGAAGGGGCGTTACTCTTGAGGATATCAATAACATAACAAAAATTGATATGTGGTTTCTTCATAAGTTCAGAAAAATCGTTGAAATGGAGGAGTACTTAAAAACCTTAACCATAGACACATTAAGTAAAGACACACTTCTAAAAGCCAAGAAAATGGGCTTTTTAGATGACGTAATTGCAAAATATACTAATTCAACGATAAATGAAATAAAAGAGTTGCGAAATAAATGGGGAATCAAGCCATCCTACAAGATGGTTGACACTTGCGCTGCCGAGTTTGAAGCCCAGACTCCTTACTATTACTCAACCTATGATGAATACTCCGAATCGGTACCCACTAAGAATAAAAAAGTAATTGTCTTAGGATCGGGTCCTATCCGAATCGGACAGGGTATTGAGTTTGACTACTGTTCTGTTCACTCAGTATGGGGACTAAAGGAAGAAGGGTATGAAGCAATAATCATCAATAACAACCCGGAAACTGTTTCTACCGATTTTGACACTTCCGACAGGCTTTATTTTGAGCCCTTAACCCCTGAAGATGTAGAGGAAATTATCGAGCTTGAGAATCCTGACGGGGTAATTGCACAATTTGGCGGTCAGACCGCCATTAAACTTACCAATCCTCTTGCAAGTGCTGGTATTAAAATATTCGGAACTGCTGCAAAAAATGTTGATGCAGCCGAAGACAAAGAAAAATTTGATGCCATACTGGAAGAATTAAATATACCAAGGCCTAAGGGAACTACTATTAAGACCCTTGAGGAAGCCATTGAAGCGGCTAACAATCTTGGATACCCGGTTTTGGTTCGCCCCTCTTACGTTCTGGGCGGAAAAGGCATGGAAATTGCCTATAATGATACTGATATTGAAGAATACATGGAGATTATAAACAGGGAAGAGCAAGAGCACCCGATCCTTATTGATAAGTATATGATGGGAAAAGAGCTTGAAGTTGATGCTATATGTGACGGGGAGAATATTCTGGTTCCCGGTATAATGGAGCATATAGAGAGAGCCGGTGTACATTCTGGGGATAGTATATCTATGTACCCGCCTCAAAGTCTTTCATTCGATACTAAAAATAAAATTGTAGATTATACCGAAAGACTGGCAAAAGCGCTTAATGTAATAGGTATAGTAAATATTCAATATGTATTGTTTAATAACGAAATTTATGTAATTGAGGCAAACCCCAGATCAAGCCGCACAGTGCCTTATATTAGCAAGGTTACGGGGATACCGCTTATTAAAATGGCAACCCGTGTTATGATGGGCAAAAAGCTGTCTGATTTCCCCTATGGAACAGGTCTATACAGGGAAAGCGAGTATGTGGCCGTAAAGGTTCCTGTATTCTCTTTTGAAAAGCTCCATGATGTAGACACTGGGTTGGGGCCTGAAATGAAGTCAACCGGGGAAGTTCTGGGAATTGCTAAAAATCTGCATGAGGCAACTCTAAAGGGTCTAGTGGCTTCGGGGTTTGCATTCCCTGAGCCGGGGAGCGGGATACTCTTTACCGTAAGAGATACCGATAAGCCTGAATTAATAGAATTAGCAGACGGCTTTGAACGTTTAGGGTATACACTGTATGCTACGGGTAAAACCGCACTTTACTTAAATAAACACGCCATTGCCACAAACAGCGTCAAAAAGTTAAATGAAGGATCTCCAAATATTATCGAGCTAATGGAGCAAGGAAAAATAAAAATGATAGTTAATACTCCTACCAAGGGAAGAAATGCTCAAAGGGATGGATTCAGAATCAGAAGGAAGTCTGTTGAACGTTCTATTCCATGTCTCACAAGCCTTGATACAGCTTTTGCTGTTTTACATTGCCTTCAGACTGGCAAAAGACCGGAGGATTTTGATATAGTAAATCTAGATGTATTTAAAAACAACAAAACGGAAAGATAATCAGTGTTTCACTGCTGAATTGTTTAAACTGGCACCAGCTTTTCAGTGTGTCTGAATGGGCTAAATTAAATTAACTCAATTAGTACGTTATATGAGATAATATTGTTATCTGGGCTAAAAAGTTCTAAGGTGCTATCATAAGTATCCTTAGAACTTTTTCCATGGTCATGGCAATTCGGTTTGATACATAATATTCTTAAGAACAAGCCCCTAAGATTAAGCACTATCAATCTCGCCTGCTGATAGGCAGTAACACCGTCTGACGAAGGCAACAAGCAATATATTGCTTGGCAACTTATGATATAATCAATTTAGAGATATAAAAACGATGTAGACTTCTCTGCAAAACAAACGGGGGGAAAAAATGGATAACAGAATTATTGCTACTTATGGCCAGGACCCATGGAAAATGACAAAGGATGTCTTAGAAAAAGCGAAATTAGAAAAAATGATAACAAAGGGCGCTCTTGTGGGTATAAAGCCCAATTTAGTTGTTGCCAAACCTGCTCACACTGGAGCAACAACATCACCGATTATTATTTCGGCACTTATCGAATATCTAAATGAGCATGGACATAACAACATTGTGATTTTAGAGAGCTCATGGGTAGGAGACAGCACTAAAAGGGCATTTAAAATCTGCGGTTACGAAGATATATCGAAAAAATATAATGTTCCGCTTTTTGATGTTAAGCAGGATACATATACAATGAAATCTTTTAACGGAATGAATATGGAAGTAAGCGATAAGGTGCTTTCATTGGATTTCCTTATAAACGTTCCGGTTTTGAAAGGGCATTGCCAGACATTAGTGACGGGCGCTCTTAAAAATATGAAAGGATGCATTTCAGACAGGGAAAAGAGAAATTTCCATACCAGAGGGCTTCATAAACCAATAGCTTATCTTAACAAGGTAATAAAGCAGGATTTTGTTTTAGTAGACGGTATATGCGGAGACCTTGACTTTGAAGAAGGGGGAAATCCTGTGCAGATGAACCGCATTTTCTGCGGTACCGATCCTGTATTGATGGATTCATATATTGCATCAAACATGGGATATAAACCATATGATATTAATTATATAAAGATAGCTGAAGAAATAGGAGTTGGCAGCTCGGATATAGATAATGCTGAAGTTATTGTGCTTGATAAGGACGAAAGTATTGCAAAACCATCACCCTCACGGAAAGTCCAGAAGCTTTCACAGTATGTAAATGCAAAAGATGCTTGCTCAGCGTGCTATGCTAATTTAATTCAAGCTTTGGCAAGGCTGGATGACGAAGGATTATTACACCAATTTAAGAACAATACTATTCTAATTGGGCAGGGATACAAAGCTCATGAGGGTAGCGGGATTGGCATAGGAAAATGTACTTCCGGTATGTGCAAAACAATAGGAGGGTGTCCGCCGTCAACCCCGGCCATTTTAGATTTTCTTAAAAAAGTGTGAAATATTAGCTATCGTAGCAGCCGGATTTATAGACTGCATTTACCTTAAAAATGCTGATGAGAGAGAATTTGATGATTAAACGTGAACTATATGAAAAAGTCTATGATATTCTAGAAAAGGTTACACCTCTGCAATCGGATTGCGGAGCACTATGTGGTAAGGCTTGTTGTCATTCTCCTGATGAAGATGCAGGGATGTACCTTTTTCCCGGTGAAGAAGCAATGTATTCGGAGGTTCCGCCGTGGTTAAAAATCGAATTGTCGGATTTTACTTATGGCAATAATAAGTCGGTTTTAATTGCTATTTGTACAGATCGATGCCAACGTGAACTAAGGCCTTTGGCCTGCCGTATTTTTCCTCTGACTCCATATATGGCTCATAATGGAGTCATGAGTATAAAGATTGATCCGAGGGCTGTTCCAATGTGTCCTTTAGCAAAACAATTTGCATCTGATACATTGGATGAAAATTTTGTGGATGCTGTTGTGAGAGCTTTTAGGTTGCTTTCTAAAGAAAAGGAGATTCAATCTTTTGTTTTAGGAATTTCAAGATTAATAGATGAACAGGAGAGGCTTTTAAATCTTTTTATCTCCAACCATAGGGGAAAGAAACAAAGAGGCGCTATTCGCAGAAAGAAATGATAACTCGTATCTTTTGTGAAAGTCGCAATACTGCATGAATCACCAACCACAAAACTTCTGCTATGGAGAAAAAATATCGTGATTTTTTTAATAGTTCCGGTTATTAAAAAATGCCCAAAATTATTATTTTTTCGGTTTAGCACTTGTTTTTTTAAATATATTAAATAACAGTAATATTATATAGTAGTATAACAGGGCGTTTAGTAGAAGTATTTCAATCCTAAAATGAATTGAGGTTATATGAAAGTTTTTTAAAACAAAGATTATATCCTTAGAGACATTCGTACTAAATGGATCATAAAACAATAAAAACTCTAGAGGCCACCCAAAACCTGTTGTGATTTCATCAATAACTTTTGGGTTAAATATAAAAATACTAAACAGCGAGAACAAAGCTGAGATTGCTGCAATATATTTTTTAACTTTTGATTCTACCATTTTTACCTCAATAGTATTACCAAGAATTGTTCAAACTCATGTATGTTATCAAATTCATACATAATATCTAAATCTGAAAGTTTGTTAGTAAGATTTAAACCATATTTTTTCGCCAGATTATTAGCTACGTTTAAGCTGAATTTTGTTCTAACTTCTGATGCAAAAGTAGTGGTATAAATAACTCCATGCATGAGGTTGTGATAATATTATACACAAATACCTATTTTTATGTGTTAAATGTAACAACTGCGGTTTTTAATGTAACAACTGCGGTTTTATTTACTATTATTGGTAATTGTAGGCTCGGAAATATTATTACCTGATACATTGGATGAAAATTATTCATATGGCAGTTACCATGAATATTAGTTACCTTCACGGAGGAATGAACCTATACAATAATGGATTTGCTGGTGGATTCATTGCTGCTGCATTTATACCATTACTCAATTCGATAATAATAGAGATGAGTTCAAAAAAATTATTTGTTGACAAATCCTAGGCCCGGTGGTATCATTTTATCAATTTAATACAGTTTATACCAAAACCGTTGAGGCGGAGATAACGGTGATGATGCTCCTACAGAGAGTCTGAGTAGTTGAGAGTCAGGCGGAAAACAAGTCATCAAATGGACCGCTGAGGGTACAGTGAAATTACAGTCTTCTGTAAGAGTATTCTGTAACGTGTGGGCATACGTTAGTTGCCGGGGATATGTTGGTATCCTGCTAAGCGCATGGTTATTTTGCCATGAATCAAGGTGGCACCACGGATAGTATTATTCGTCCTTGACAGAATTATTATATTCTGCCAAGGGCTTTTTTTATCCCTTGGCAGAGAAAGAAAGCGAGGGATTTTATGATTTATCCAACACTTGAAGAAATCAAAATTGCGGCAGAAAGCAAAAACTACAGGACAGCACCGGTCAGTATGGAGATTTTGTCAGACATTAAAACACCTATTGAGGTAATGAAAATACTAAAGAATATTTCAACTCATTGCTATATGTTGGAGTCGGTTTCCGATAACGAAAAATGGGGACGATATACCTTCCTTGGCTATGACCCGAAGCTGGAGATTACTTGTGCCAATGGTGAAATGAAAGTAGGGACACTTACTTTTGAAACAACAGAGCCAAGAAAATATATCCAACAGATACTTGACAAGTATAAAAGTGTCAGGTTTCCAGGACTTCCAACCTTCACCGGGGGGCTGGTTGGATACTTTTCCTATGATTATATGAAATATGCGGAACCGTCATTGAATCTGGATGCTAATGATACAGAGGGATTTAAAGATATAGATTTAATGCTTTTCGATAAGGTAATTGCCTTTGATAATTTCCGCCAGAAAATCATACTGATTATTAACATTTCTCTAGATAACTATGAGACCGAGTATAATCGTGCGGTTTTGGAGCTGCGACAGATGGCTGAACTCATCCGTTACGGCAAATCTCATAAAGATCAGCCCGGGAGACTTAAATCCGAGCTTACAGAACTTTTCGATAAAAAGACGTATTGCGACATGGTGGAGCGTTCGATGCAGCACATTAAAAATGGCGATATTCTCCAGATTGTTCTGTCAAACCGGTTGGAAGCCAAGTATGAGGGATCGCTATTTAATGCCTATCGTACACTTCGTACCATCAATCCTTCACCATATATGTTTTACTTCTCCGGTACAGATATGGAAGTAGCGGGAGCCTCGCCTGAAACCTTAGTCAAGCTGGAAAACGGTATTTTGCATACATTCCCCCTTGCTGGCACCAGACCAAGGGGAAGGACAGAGGAAGAGGATAGAAGGCTGGAAATAGAGCTACTTGCTGATCCAAAGGAGCTTTCAGAGCATGATATGTTAGTTGACCTTGGATTGGAGGATATAGGCAAAATAAGCAAACCCGGCAGTGTTATGGTTGAAAAGCTTCACTCAATTGTAAGGTATTCTCATGTGATGCACATAGGCTCCACTATTCGCGGTGAAATTGCGGAGGGTAGAAACGCGCTTGATGCAATTGATGCAGTATTGCCTGCAGGTACATTGTCGGGGGCGCCGAAAATCAAGGCATGCCAGCTAATAAATGATTTAGAAAACAATAAGCGAGGCATTTACGGCGGTGCCATAGGCTATATCGATTTTACCGGAAATCTGGACATCTGTATTGCAATCAGAATAGCCTACAAGAAAAACGGAAAAGTCTTTGTCCGAAGCGGTGCGGGAATAGTAGCAGAATCCGTTCCGGAAAAAGAATATCAAGAGTGCATCAATAAAGCGGCAGCAGTCGTAAAGGC
>JAAYNX010000148.1 GCA_012520615.1 Clostridiaceae bacterium
AAGCAAGTTTTACTCCAACGCCAGGTGGTTATAGAGTTATGGCAAGTAGAGTTAATAACTATCAAAATGATAATCCAGAACAAGATGGATATGTAGCATTTGATTTATTTATTAAGAACTTTTCAGGTACGCATTACATTACAGAATTGAATGAAAAAGATGAAGAGGCAATATATTTAACAACTGATTCAGAAGTAACAGTGGCAGCAGATGGTGTTGCTAATACTGGTATTGAAAATTCAGTTAGAGTTGCTTTTGGTCAAATAGGTCGTGTTATTGGAACTGAATCAGATCAAACAAAAATAACTGGTATTACTTGTAATTCTGATTCTGAAAATGGAGTAACAGGAATATGTAGAACAGCCCAAATTTGGGAACCGAATGATACAAAACACACTGTAGATGCGATCAGTTGGTATGAAAAATCTTGTTTACCAAGAACTGCAGCAGATTTAACAAAAAAAGCTTCTTACGATAGTGAAGGTAGCTGTGGTGATGTTGTTCCTGGAACAGCATACCCAACATATGCTGTAAGTAAAGATATATCATCTGATGATGAAGTGGATGTTTATGATGGACCTGCATATAATGGTTATGTACCTACAGAACCAGTTGTATCACCTTTACAAGCATATCCATACTTTACTGACACACATAAGGACCTTACAGGAACTAGCCGTCCAACATTTATGACATTATCTCCAAATAGTATTACTAAGGTTAGAGTTTATGTTTATATTGAAGGCCAAGACATAGATAACTATGATTTTGCATCAATTGGTAAAAAAATAGCTGTTAAATTTGGATTCACTAAAGAAAGATTTACAGAAGATGTTTTCGGATATGATGGACCACCAGTTCCACCAGAAGAAATATAATATTTACAAATATTTATCTTAAAAAGAGTAATTTTGATTACTCTTTTTTACTTTTTCTTGTAAAATTAATTGTATTTTGCTTTATAAAAAATGGTTAATATTGACAACTTGTCGATTTATGTTACAATATGTTTAAATGATAGATTAGCATAGAAGGATACTTATATTTTGTTAATACTTTTCTAAAATAATTAAAAGATTAGGGAGTGAAATATTTATGCCAAAATTTCATATAAGGCAAGTAAAACGTATTAAAAATCTTGTGACTGTATCAGCACTTACGGCTATTATCTTAGTTGTCTCGACCTTTGCATGGTTCGTTGGAATGAGAACTGTAAATGTATCTAGTTTCGATATTGAGATAGCATCAACAGATAGTTTATTACTATCATTAGACGGTGAAAAATTTGAACATACCGTAACAATCTCTCAAGCAACATTAAATGATGTTTCTTATGATGGACATACTAATAGTTGGGGTGGAAGGGGACTTATTCCAATGTCGTCTGTTGGCGAGATGGATCCTGAATCTTCAAGATTGGTGTTATATGAAAAGGCAAGTTTTACTGCTACGCCTGGTGGATATAGAATTATGTCGAGTAGGGTTAACAATTATGAAAATGGTAGGCCTGAACAAGAAGGTTATGTAGCTTTTGACTTGTTTATCAAGAACTTCTCAGGTACTAAATATATTCCAGAATTGAACCAAAAAGATGAAGAAGCAATATATTTAACAACTGATTCAGAAGTTTCAGTAGCAGCAGGTGGTGTTTCAAACACAGGAATTGAAAATTCGGTTAGAGTTGCATTTGGTCAGGTAGGAAGAGTTATTGGTTCTTCAAAAGATGTGGAACTGATTACAGGAATTTCTTGTTCACCACTCTCTGGTAGTGGTGTGACAGGCATTTGTAGGCCAGCTCAAATCTGGGAACCAAATGATACTGAGCATACTGAGAATGCAATTAATTGGTATAAAGCCTCTTGTTTTCCTAGAATCGATGTTGATTTAACACTTAAAACATCTTATAATACTCAAGGTACTTGCGG
Organism: Clostridiaceae bacterium; assembly: GCA_012520615.1. Lineage (GTDB taxonomy): Bacteria > Bacillota > Clostridia > DSM-8532 > DSM-8532 > DTU059. The sequence goes on from JAAYNX010000148.1 coordinate 1,926, forward strand.
TAATGTTGTTAATGGAACTGCATATCCAACGTATGCTGTAAGTAGGGAGATTTCTTCTGAAGATGAAGTAGATATCTATGATGGCCCTGCATACAATGGTTATGTACCTACAGCACCTACTGTTTCACCTCTATATGCATTCCCATACTTTACTGATGAACACAAATTGCTTACAGGAACTGATCGTCCAACATTTATGACATTAGCTCCAAATAGTATTACCAAAGTTAGAATTTATGTTTATATTGAAGGTCAAGACATAGATAACTATGATTTCGCATCAATTGGTAAAAAAATATCTGTTAAATTTGGATTCACTAAAGAAAGATTTACAGAAGATGACTTCGGTTATGATGGACCTCCAATAGATCCAGAAGAAATATAATATTTATAACGAAAAGAGTAAGTAAACTACTCTTTTTTTTTGTAAATGTTGGCTAAAACTTATAATCATCTAACTTTGGATAAAATAGCAGGATATTATTGACAATTTGTCGATTTATGTTACAATATTAGTGAATATAAGATAGAGAGTAATATCTATGTATATCTTTTTCCAAATATATATAGAAATTATTTCTCAATCAGAAATGAGGAGAGTAGAATTATGATGAAACAAACCAAAAGACACGCAAGACGTATTAGAAATCTTGTAGCTATTTGTACTATGATTGCAATTATTTTATCTGTTTCAACATTTGCATGGTTCGTTGGTATGAGAACAGTAAATGTATCGAGCTTTGATATTGAAATTGCATCAACAGATAGTTTGTTGTTATCGCTTAATGGAAAGGATTTTGCACACACAGTGACAATTTCTCAAGCAACATTAGAAGATGATTCTTATGATGGACATACTAATAGTTGGGGTGGAAAAGGATTGCTTCCTATGTCATCAATTGGTGAAATGGATGCAGCAGTATCAAGAATGAAATTGTATGAAAAGGCAAGTTTTACTGCTACACCTGGTGGTTATAGACTTATGGCAAGCCGTGTAAATAATTATGAAAACAATGATCCAGAACAAGATGGATATGTAGTATTCGATTTATTTATTAAGAACTTTTCAGGTACTCAGTATATAACTGCATTGAATGAAAAAGATGAAGAGGCAATATATTTAACTAATGATTCTTCAGTTACTGTAGCAGCAGATGGTGTTGCTAACACAGGAATTGAAAATTCAGTTAGAGTTGCTTTTGCTCAAATTGGTCGTGTTATTGGAACTACAACTGATGAAGCGATTATTACTGGTATTACTTGTAATCCAGATGAAGAAGGAAACCCATCTTATACTGAACCTGTAACAGGAATCTGTAGAACAGCTCAAATTTGGGAACCAAATGATAAAAACCACGAAGCAAATGCAATCAGTTGGTACAATACATCATGTAAAGCAAGAACCGGAGAAGACGTTAGAGCTACCGAATCTTATAGTGGTGTTTGTAACCAAATTGTAGATGGTATTTCGTATCCTACATACGCTGTTAGTACAGATATATCATCAGAAGATAATGTTGATATCTATGATGGTCCTGCATTAAATGGTTATGAAGGATCAAGTGGGTTATTAAAGGCATATGATACTTTTACTGATAGTAAAAAACTATTAACAGGAACTGATCGTCCAACATTTATGACATTAGCTCCAAATAGTATTACTAAAGTTAGAATTTATGTTTATA
>JAAYNX010000140.1 GCA_012520615.1 Clostridiaceae bacterium
TATCATCCGGTCTTATTATGCTGGATCCATTGGGATATAACGAATTTTTGTATTTATGGAAGGATGCAGCACTGGTATTAACCGACAGTGGAGGGCTACAAGAGGAGACAACGGCACTGAAGATACCCTGTATTACTATGCGGGAAAATACAGAACGCCCGATTACAGCGGATTGTGGATCTAACGAAATTGCCGGAACAGATACGGATAAGATATATGAACTGGGGAAAAAAGCACTTTCTGGAAGGTGGAAAGATTGCCGTATACCGGAGATGTGGGATGGGAAGGCAAGTGAGAGAATTGCGGAGATATTGTTAATAAAGCAATCAGATCTGGAATATGTGAGTGGTAAAGTTCCAAATGCTGTAGTCTGATAGTATTCAATAAAGGTTCTTTCAAATATAATTTGCGCTGGAATATGCGTATTTTGCTATGGCTATTAAATGGACATGTGGACCGCTATGTATATTTTGGTTCAAATTCCTATGTTTTTCCAGAACGGACTTGGAGTTTCTGCTGAAATGAGTGGAAGAGGTGTGGAGATCATCCTTAAGCAGTTGATTATTCAGTTATTAAAGAACTGATCTATATTAAAACAGCAAAATTGGTTAAACTAAATGTTAACAGTTGATGGGCAAAGCTCAATTAAGGAAAGTTATAGCTATCTTCTTATAGACGAATCCAAATCTACTGGTGGTATACCATCCAAGATTTTTTTTCCTGAAAATGCAGATGATCTTATTTCAATAATTTTAAAATCTTCACAGTTAAAGCAACCTTTACGGTTAATTGGAAGTCATACCGGAACTACCGGAGGAGCTATTCCAAATGATAACGAATGGGCAATATCATTTACACGAATGTATCACATAGAAAGTATTGCAACTAACCCTGAAGGTGAGATAATACTAAAATGTGAACCAGGTGTTACAATATCTACGATTTCGGAATTTTTAAATGACGCAGGTAATTCGCAGTATAAAGTACGTGGGCAGGAGTTATTGACGCCAGGATCTCATTTCTATCCACCCGATCCTACCGAAACAACGGCTCAATTAGGAGGTACGGTAGCAACCAATGCATCTGGAGCTAGATCATTTCGATTTGGGGCTACAAGATGTTCAATTTACGCTTTATCGATTATTACACCCAATGCAGAAACATTTACTTTGGTAAGAGGGAATATTGTAGATCCACGTAAAGGGTTTGAAATAATAACTGACCAAGGCAGTAAGATTGTTTTTCCACCATTTTCATATCGATCGCCACAAACTAAAAATGCTTCTGGATATTTCTCTAAAGCACCAATGGATTTGATTGATCTTTTTATTGGAAGTGAGGGGACTCTCGGAATTTTCGCTTCGATTACTGTAAAACTGCAAGAATCCATTAACATAGTAGCTGGGTGCACTTTTTTTAAGACACTGGAAAGTGCTTTTCTATTCGCTGATTTCTTACGAAAAGAGAATGATGTTCTTTCGATTGAATTTTTCGATGAAAGTTCATTGAAATTCATTGATGCTTATAGAGAAAGAATGGCCGAGCCGATACCAAAATTTCCTGAAAATTGTACTCAGGCAATACTTTGGGAATTTGCTGAAAAAGAAACTGGTTCGTTTCAGGATAAATATGAGATATGGGAATCCTTTTTAAATTCTTGTGATTCTTCTTTTGATAATACCTGGAGTGGAATGGAGTCTAAAGAAATTGAAAAGCTTAAAAGATTTCGGCATGCACTTCCGGAATCTATCAATGCTGCAGTATCATCATTTAAAAATAATTGCCCGTTAATTAGAAAAATAGGTACTGATACGGCGCTTCCTGCAGAGTGTTTTTCATCGGTGTACAAAGAGTACCTTCGTCTAATAAAGAAAAATAGCCTTAATCATGCCGCTTTCGGGCATCTTGGCGATTGCCATATACACATAAATTTGTTGCCTTCAAATGAAGGTGAATTAAACACTGCACTTGATGTATATGACAATATGATGGAACTTACTATTAAAAATGGTGGTACAATTTCAGCGGAGCATGGCATAGGCAAATTAAAATGTAAATATCTGGAGAAAATGTATGGAAAAGCAAAAATTGGAGAAATGAGAGCAATCAAGCAATCAATTGACCCGCAATGGAGACTTAACAGGGGTGCTATTTTTGAAAAATTCTAACATTAAAATAAGAATGGCTTAACTCTTTGTATTGTAATAAATATGCAGCGGCTCTTGCACTACCTTTTTATAAACATAAATTATTTCAAACGAGCACTACCCACACTCCATCACCAGTTATGACACGATTTCCTTTCCAGTGTGGAGAACCAGAGGAAACACAGGTTTTTAAGAAAATGTTTATCTGAAGTTAATTTAAATCAATGTTAAAACAAATAAAGCAAAAAATTAAACCAGGATCTTTTCTTAGACATGTCTTAACTGTCGCTTCAGGTACTGTTATTGCTCAGGTTATAGCAGTACTTGTCTCCCCAATAATAACCCGCATGTATACACCTGCAGACATGGGCGTGTTGGCGAGCTTTACGGCGATTGTAGCTATATTGGGAGTTATTGCAGCAGGAAGATATGAATTAGCAATAGTTCTTCCTGAAACGGATAAAGTGAGTAATGCAGTTTCTTTCGCAGGGCTTATTTTTGCATTGATTTTTGGTTTGGTTATCACTGTAGTAACCATAGTTTTTAATAAACCATTGGTTTCTTTGCTTAAATTACAAGGAGATGCAGCTTCATGGTCTTATTTACTGGGTTTTTTTGTCTTTTTAA
>JAAYNX010000056.1 GCA_012520615.1 Clostridiaceae bacterium
ACACCCATCTCCCCTAACCTTGTAACTGCCCCAGGTGCGTCGTTTGTATGTAGTGTAGAAAAAACCAAGTGCCCTGTTAATGCTGATTCAACAGCAATCTTAGCAGTCTCTTGATCTCGTATTTCGCCTACCATTATAATGTCAGGATCGCTTCTTAAGATAGATCTTAAACCAGATGCAAAAGTCATTCCTGCTTTAGCATTCATCTGAATCTGGTTCAATCCGGCCATTCTACGCTCTATAGGATCTTCAAGAGTAATGATGTTTTTGTCCGGAGTATTAATCTCAGCCAACGTTGCATATAAAGTTGTGCTTTTTCCGCTTCCAGTAGGTCCTGTTATAAGAATAAAGCCGTAAGGCATGTGCATAACTTCGTTGTATCGTTTCAACTGTACTTCGGGAAAACCTAGTTCTGCCAAAGTAATCATTTTACTGCTGCGATTCAAAAGTCTGAGGGTTAATTTCTCGCCATAAGCCGAAGGCAGCGATGCAACTCGTATGTCAACGGTTTTATCTTCTACCTTAAGAGTAATACGGCCATCTTGTGGTATACGTCTTTCCGCAATATCCATTCCACCCATAACCTTAATCCTCGACGAAATTAATGGGTGTAACTTTAACGGTTGTTGCATTATTTCGTGTAGAACACCGTCAATTCTAAAACGTACTCTGGTGAACTTTTCCTGAGGTTCTATATGAATATCGCTACTTCCGGCTTTAACAGCATTATGAATAATCTGATTAACTATAAGAACCGCCGGTTTTTCATTTGGATTGTTTTCTTCTGCTGTCGTCGATTGAATTTCTTCCTCAGGTTCTTCTGGTTCTGATTCTACATTCTTACTCATGTTGTTAAACTGTTCTATAACGGTTTTTAGTTCTTTATCCGGAACAACTACAGGTTCTACTTCGTAACCTGTCATTATCTGAATATCATCTATTGCTATTATGTCGTTTGGATTATTCATAGCCAGCAATAACTTATTATCCTTTATGCAAATAGGCAACAATTTATATTTACTGGCTACTTCCGGTGTTATTAAATTTGCGCAAGCCATATCGACGCCTATATTATTTATAGACATAAAACACAAGCCCGATTTTTCGGCCATAGCACGAGCAATATCCTCTTCTGTACAGCAACCCATACTAATTAATACTTGGCCAAGCTTTGTTTTTTGCCCACTCTTTCTTTTTTGTGACTGGATTTCCAAAGCCTGCATTATTTGCTCTTCTGTAACTAAGCCCATTTTTATAAGTTGTTCCCCTAGGAAGCCTGCCTCTGTGATGAATGCCATTGTCCCCACCCTTTACTTGTAAAATGCACTTGCTGTTATTGTAGTGTTTATTATACCGCTATTCTCAACGGACTTGTTAATTTCAATCTTATCTATCCTGATAAGTCTTTCTCCGTTCGCCATACTATTTAAAAATCCGAGCAGAGACGAATAATTACCCTTGACATCGACAATAAAGGGCATAATAAACACTTTGTCTTTTTCTTCTCTTTCTCTGAACTCAATCTCTAAAAAAGTATTATCGTTATCGATGGATAAGCTTTGTATATACTCTATTAACAAATCTTCTGATGGTTCGTCCGGAATTTGTTTTATCAAAATATCATTGGCACTTTCTAATTCCGATCTCAATAATTCTAATTTATTTAGCTTTTCAAGATTTGCCTTATCCTCTTGAAGTTTTGTAGTCGCTTCTTTAACTTGGTTTTTTGTTTTATGTAAATTATTTATTGTAAAAATATTCAACACAACTAATAAAACAACAATTAAAGAGGAAACAATAAGCAGTATAGTATTGCTTGAAATATTATTTTTATTCATTATCGGTCACCCCCATTGGTAATTGATAACCCTTCCCCGGCACCACTGTAAAACCAACTTCAAAAACAACAGGACTATTATCTTTTAATTTGTCGCTTAATGCAGATAAGCTACATCTGATTTCATCAATTCCTGTTACTTCTTCTAGCCTCTGTATCCATTCGGAAACCGAATTATGTGTCAATCCTACGCCGTCAATAGTACAGAATCCTGATTGATTATCAAATTCCATTTTGATATTAGAAAGGGATATCGATTCGGGAACCGAGTTTCCAATTGCAGTTATAAGTTTTCCCCATTCAGGGTTTTCGCCAGCCGCTAAGGTAGCATCCTTTAATAATATGTTTACATTATTGCTCATGGTCAATAAATCGTTATTTTCGGCAATTTGTGCTTCCACTGTCTCAGCTTCCTTTTTTACCTTATTTAGCTGCGCAATGTTGCTCGTAAGGAGAATGGAAAGAATAACATATACAGCAAAAAGCACCCCCATAACTCCCATTGCAATTAATAAACTCACATTTTTTTTACGTGCGTTTATATTAATTAACCGATATTCATATGGTAGTAAACTTACACTATACATTTAATTATTCCCCCAATCCTCTCATGGCAAGACTTATGCAAGGTACATAATCAGATGCTTTAAAGTTGTTCATCTTACCTTTTATTATTCGATTTTCAAGAAAAGTGTATGGCATTGGCACAGAAACAGCTAATCCTGTAGTTTCCTTCAATCGGGAAGCAACCTCATCTTGTTTTGCCACACATCCAAGAACATATATCTTTTCAATATCCTTGCCGCTTTGCATCTTATAGTAGGCGACAGAGGATTTTATTTCACCAAATAAAATATCGGCATATATGTTACTATCTTTTTCATTTGATTGCACTTTTTCATCGTTAGATTCAATCCACTCTGGAGGCTGATTTATATTCACAGATCTTGCCATGGCAAGTATACCATTGCTAAAAATCAGAATATTACCAATATCATTATTAAAACCTGCGAGTACAAAAGTGCCATCATTACTATCAATCAAGGCTGCCCTTCCTAACGCAAGCATAGTTGCATCAATTTCTTTTATATTTGTGTTAGAAAGTGAAAAAGCATCAATATAATCATTAAGCATTTTTTTTCTGGCGCCTACAAGTACTACATTGATGAATTCTCCTTCATCTGTTTTCTTTTCACTTACAACCACATAATCCATTACAAGTTCCTCAATAGAAACAGGCATATGTTCCTGAGCTTGAAAATGTATCATGTTTCTTATTTTATCCTCTGGTACCTTAGGGAAGCTCGCAAAGCGTACTATTATATCTTGATTATTAACCCCTAGATAGATGTCGCGCCCTTTAAAACCATTCTCAAGAAATAATCTTTCCAAACTTACGTTAAAAAGTTGAGCATTAACAATTCGGCCCTCTTTTACAACACCTTCTGGTAGCTTAACCTTGCCCCATGCTACCACAACGGGCTTTTTTTGGGAGCCTTTAAGCTCTATGGCCCGAATCTCTTGTGAATCTAACACAAGTCCAATTATACTGTTTTTTAAAATTCCCATACTTTCAACCTCAGACTTCCATATTCTTTAACCACTTTTATCGAGTATTTATTAGCCGCCTGTTGCTGTAACTGCCGTGAAAATTGGAGTATATAGAGCAATAAGCATCCCACCGATTAATAACCCTATAACAACAAGTGCAATAGGTTGAATAAGCGAATTTAAACCTCTGGTGGTTGTTTCAACTTCCTGTTCATAAAACTCAGCTACCTTATCAAGAAGAGCTGGTAATGTACCTGATTCTTCGCCGACTGCTATCATATGCGTAACCATAGGAGGAAAAACATCACTTTTTTCTAATGTAGATGCTATACTCTTACCTTCTTCTATTCTCTTTGTTGCGAGTTGAACCGTTTCATTTAAGACATCGCTGCCCGAAGTAGGACCTGCGCTTTCAAGTGCCTGAACAACAGGTATACCGCCGTCCAAAAGCGTTGATAATGTTCTTGTAAATCTCGCAATAACGGACTTTAGAATAACCGGCCCGAATATCGGCATTTTTAATTTATTGTTTTCCCAAAGAGTACGACCGGTTTTGCTCTTAAAGAATCCGACAAATGCGGCAATAATCAGTATAATAACACCAATCCAAATAAGAGGCTTAGATCTGATTGATTCTGACATATTAAAAATCATTTGAGTTAAAGCATTTACTTCAAGATCAGCCGGAATAGCTTTTTGGAAAATGGGCACTAATGCTACCAGCATCACTATATATATCACAAATGCAAAAATACCGATTACTTTGGGGTAAGATGTTGCAGATTTTATTTCATCATTAATTACTTTTTCTTTTTGCAGTTGTTCAGAAAGCCTTAATAATGACTTTTCAAGCATACCACCGATTTCACCGGATTGAATCATTGATATATATAATTTAGAAAATATTTTTGGATATGCAGAGAAAGCATCGGTAAGATTCATACCGCTCTCTACATTTCGTGCAATATTCCCAAGTGCAGACCGGAGTGTAGGATTTTCTGATTGTTTGCTTAAAGTGTTGATTGCACGTGTTACCGGAATACCGGCACCAATCATAGCAGCCAACTGGCGGCTAAACAATGTCAAATCAGAAATTGTTACCTTTTTCTCAGTAGTAAAGAAGCTGCTGGTACTTTTCGCTTTTGCCTCTTTTAAATCTATTACCGAAAGTCCCATTTCCCGTAGTTTTTCTACAGCTTGCGGAACATTATCTGCAGTCAGCTGACCACTTATGGTTTGCCCTTGTTTATTCAAACATTCATAGTTATACGGTAGCATTATAAAACCTCCTGCCTAAAAGAAATTATTATGCATCAGCCTTTCTACCTCAACCCTGTCAATACAGTACTCCAAAACTGATTCTCTACTGATTTTTCCTTGGCTATATAGCTTTAATAGTGCTTGATCCATTGTTTGCATTCCTTGAGATTGCCCAGTTTGTATAGCAGAATAAATCTGGTGTTCTTTACCATCTCTAATCATACTTCTAATAGCAGGCGTATCTCTCATATATTCTATTGCTGCAATTCTGCCTTTGCCGTCAATTGTAGGTAGAAGCTGCTGTGAAATTACAGCTCTCAATGCATTAGATAATTGCTGTCTTATTTGCAAACGTTTGTCATCACTAAAGGAATCTACTATTCTTGATATTGTTAATGGTGCAGTCTGTGTATGTAGCGTTGATAATACCAGGTGCCCTGTTTCGGCAGCAGTTAATGCAATGGATATACTTTCTTGGTCACGCATTTCACCAATCATAATAATGTCTGGGTCATGCCGTAAAACGTGGCGAAGTGCAGAAGCAAAACTGTGGGTATCAGTACCAAGCTCTCTTTGTCTAACTGTTGACTTGTTATGTCTGTGTAAAAATTCTATTGGGTCTTCAACAGTAACGATATTACTGGCCCTTGTATTATTTATCATGTTAATCATAGCCGCAAGAGTGGTAGATTTACCGCTTCCCGTAGGCCCTGTTACCAGTACAAGTCCGCGAGGAAGATCACAGAGCCTTTTTACATCATTAGGTAGGCCTAAATTATCAAATTCCGGTATTATAAAAGGAACTGCTCTGAATACTGCTGCTAATGTTCCTCTTTGAAACATAACATTGCCCCTGAATCTTGCAACACCTGCTATGGCATAGGAAAAATCCAATTCCCATTCTTGATCAAGCCTCTCTTTTTGATAGTCTTTAATAATAGAAAATATCATTTGTTCAAGATCAGCTTGTTTCAATGCAGGGCTATTAACCGGCACAAGTTCTCCGTTTATTCTTATACAAGGCGGCATTCCTACAACTAAATGAAGATCGGATCCCTTTTTTTCAACACAATCAATCAACAACTGGTCAATTGTAATTCCATAGTCAGATTCTAATCCACTGAAACGCATCATAATAACCTCAAATCTTTAAATGTTCTAATTAAGTCCGTCGGATAAAGGAAAGTCAATATATGTAATATAATCCTTAACCAATTTAATGTTTTCCTGAGTTTCTTCAAGATACATTACATAATGATATTTTTCATCTTCTCTTGTAACGTTCTCGCTGATGGTAAAGCTATCTGATGGAATACCCGTTAAATCAACAAGCAAGTCTCGCCTTTTTTTAAGCTTATTAGACCCGTCTGGTGCGCCCGAATAATCAATAGGAACTTTAATCTTTTCTGTCATTACATCGAATTTGTTAATATGGTTCATTGCAAATACCCTGTAGTCTTCAGGACAAAATACCATTACGCTCTTGGAAAACTCAGGATAGTTTATAGTTTCCATATAAATGTTGGATAAATTTAAATTATTAAAGCGGTTTTTTAGCTCATTCGCTGTAATGTAAACTGTTTCATAAATAAAGAATGGATTATCGCTATTTAATTTTTCTATATCAAATTTCTTAATTATATCTGCTGCAATTTTGATAGACTCATCTGTACCAATAAGCCAAGCAGTTTTAAGGCTTCTGCCAATATGAACAACTTCTATATCTATATTGAGATCTAATTCTTCAAATATTTCTATAACCTCATTGGAAGTTAAATATGTCAATTTTACATTGCTAATAATCGCATCATTACTGGAGGCATTTTCAGGAATATCAAAAGTTTTTTGTATATTCATAATATCATCTATTTCTTCTTTATTTCCATAAACCCACAGAGTCATAGGATTTGATTCAATAATTATTCCCAAACGCAAACCTATGTTTCCCAAAATCTCATTTAATTTATTTGCAGATATATGTTTCATTTTTATTGGAGTAAGATTTGAAGAATCTGCAATTCCCTCAGACATATTTTCTGCCCGATCCAACATAGTAATGAGCTCGTTAACCTTACTCAAATCCTGAGGTGTGCCTTGTACCCAGATAACCTTTTTATTACTATCAAGAACAATCTTTTGAACAGGAATACTTAAAATATCCAATTGTTCTGATATTACATCAGCAGTTACATGTTTTAAAACAAATTTTGTTAATGATAATTTGTTATAGAAATCCTTTGTTAGTTCCTCTCTTTTACCGATAATAAGAGTATTATTATCTTCTATATAGTCCAAGCCAAGAGTATTGAGAACATAAGTCATGGCGGTTTTTGAGTCAACACCATCAATACTAAGATCCACATTCATTTGTTCAGCAGTATAAATAATTTTTTTATCCATGTTTACAGCAATAGCAGATAATACATCTCGGATATCAGCACCTCGCAAATTTATGGTTACGTTGTTATAAGATGTACTCTCAACAGATGCGTTATCTTGAGAAATATTATTATCCTCGATAGCCATGGAAGGTAAAAAACTAAAGCATGAAATAAAAATTGTTGTAATCAAAAGTAATAACAATGATGATCTTAGTACATTGATTTTAAACATATGTAAAACCTCCAAAAACTTATTGTTATTTTTTGTTTCCTTTTTCTGTGAGTGTAAGAGCAAGAACTATACTCTCGCTTCCGTTATCTAAGGATATGCTGTCGTTTTCTATTCTGGTAACTTTCCATTTACTATCCCCTACAATATCGTTCTGCTCAACTATGTAAGAGTAGCCACCCCACTCTATAATTGCTGTAGATCTCGAAGGTGAATACACTACTCCTGTAAGTTTCATTGGTGTTTTAAATGGGTCTTTTTCATGTTCGACTATTTCAGTGCCTTCGGAGCGAATAATCTGAGGTAAAACATCTACCTGAGGTTGAGTAGTATCAATTTGAGAATTTGCACCAGATGTCGATGCTCCAGAATCTACTTTTGCTGCTTCTTTATCACTATTCAATGACAGATTAATAAAGATTGCAGCAATAATTAATATGACTAATATGGGTAGCATGTATACTAGTGATTTATTTTCTCTAAGGAACTTTTTAAATGCTGTTCCATCATTTTGAAATTTAGCCATATCTGATTTTCCTTTCTACATTATGTACTATAATTGAAAATATAATTTCATTTTTAGGTATTAAGTATATAATCATGCATATTTTCAATATCGTTATTTAAGATTCTACATTATTTAACATTTATATACAAGGGTAATTTTAAAATATTCTTTTAATGTTATTTTATCTTAAATTCAAAAGAAATTTAAATACCAATTCAAAATTTGGTTTCCATATAAACCGGTTAACATAGTTGCTATTACAATAAAAGGCCCGAATGGTATTGCGCTTTTTCTATCCTTTATGCGAAATATCAAAAGTATGATACTTATTATTCCACCTATCATAATTGAAAAAAATAAAGCTAATAAAGTAAGTTTCCATCCTAAGAACAAACCTATCGGTATAAATAGCTTTACATCCCCCATCCCCATTGCTCCGTCGTCACCATAAATTAAAAGACCTATAATAGCAATGACTAATAATATTCCTGAGGCTGAAAACATGCCTAAAATAGGGGTATACCATTTTGTTGAATCATATAAAGAGAAAGGCTTATATAGAATGTGGTATAAAAATATAACTATACCACCGGCTAATCCGGTTAAAACGAGTCCGTTAGGAATAATCATATGCTTTAAATCTATGAAAGTAACAGGGATTAAAACAGTATATAAAAACAATAATGCGGCTGTTTCGGCAGTAAGTCCATATCGAAGGTAAACAATCAGCCAGATTATCCCTGTCATTAATTCTACAACTGGATATTGTATCGAGATAGGTTCTTTACAATTTCTACATTTACCTCTTAAAAATATATAACCTAAAACAGGTATCATATCTCTAGGCTGTAATTTTTCTTTACAATTAGGACATCCTGATGATGGAAAAACTATCGATTTTTCCAGAGGAATCCGATAAATGCATACATTCAAAAAAGAACCAACACATAAACCAGTTATAAATAAAAATATTTTTATAAATAACTGGAATTCTGATGATAGTGTATTAATCATCAAAAACATCCCTTCAAATCTTCATCTTTCGTGCTCTGTATAATTCATCGGACTCAACATTATTTATCTTAACAACATTCTTACCATCTAAAAGCAAAAATTCTTTTTCAAAAGTGATGCAACCAATTTCTGTTGCCTTTACATTATTTTCATGTAATATCTTCAGTAATTCGCTACCATTTGGTGTAGTAATTATCATTGAACCGCTTGAAATCAGTTTTAGCGGATCAATAGTTAAAAACTCGCATATACGGCGGGTTTCTTCTAATATAGGTATTTTGTTTTTTTCTATTTTAAATCCGTGGCCGCTTGCTGTTCCTATTTCCCATAAAGCTCCCAGAACCCCGCCTTCTGTAACATCATGCATGCTGCTGACATTAAATTGGGCTGATAATAATCCCTCTTTTACAACACTTATTGATCCTATAAGATTTTTTGCGGTGTTTACAAAATCTTCACCAAATTCTTTTGTAAGTTCTTTTTCAAAAAGCCATGCTAGAATAGCCGTTCCTTCCGTTGCAGCATATTTTGTAAAAATTATGGAATCACCGGGTTTTGCACCGTTTGTATTAACTAATCTATCTTTTTTTGCTTTACCTATTGCTGTTATGCTTAAAACTAAACGATTAACGGCATCTGTAATTTCGGTATGCCCGCCCAGAACATCTATTTTCATAGATGAAGAAACTTCATTAATCTGTTTAAACAATTTCTCTAAATCTTCTAATTCAGTCCCCACCGGAGCCAGTATTGTAACCAAAAATCCTAAAGGCTCTGCTCCCGATGAAGCTAAATCATTACATGCAATGTTTATTCCAAGAATCCCAACCTCATCTTCGGCACCTGTAATAGGATCGGTAGTTACCACACAAATATTATCCGCAAAATCAATTGCGGCACAATCCTCACCTATTCCGGGCTTTGTTAGTACCTCTTTACGCTGTTGTTCAGAAAATTGTGATAATAATTTTTCTAATATATTGTTTGGTATTTTACCTATTTCCAGCTTCAATTAGTGTTCCTCCTTAGTAGCGGCAACGATATCCTTTACTTCCTGATAAAGGTCACGAGTTGTTTCAATTAATCTCTGAGAAATCTTCGGTTTTTGCTGAGGATCAGCATAACTCATAATAAGGCGGCTTAGCCATTGAGTGCTTTCTTCATAAAGTTCCAACCTCTTATATAGCTCGCCTATAATATACAAGCAAGTGTATTCATCTAGCTTTCCTTCTTCTGTAAGATCTTCCTCACTATAAGCATCCTTATAATTCTGCAGTGCATATTCTAAAAACTTTTTTTCATTCTCCGAGTCTTCTTTATATCTATATAACCATGCGATACGCATACATATTTTAGCCGTTTCTGATTTTAGCGATTCCATGGTATTTAGGTTTAAAAGGACGATTTTAAATGCTTCAAGAGCCTGATCTATTGTTCTTTCGCCTACAAAACTACGTTTATGCCACTTACTTGTTATATTTTTACTAACCTTAACTTTATCATATCTATTTATTTTACTAAAGGTTGTAACATGAGCACCATATCCACATTCAGGGCAAATCACGGCTTCATAAAGTAATGGATTTTCACCTTCATAATATGGACAAAAATCGCTATCCTGTTTAATTAGTCTAATAGTTTTTGACCTTACCTTTGTATATTCAATATTTGAGTTACAAACAGGGCACACAATTTTTGAATTATATATTGCCTTGATTTGAGCCATGAAATTACGTCCTTTCAAAACAGTCCATCAATTTATTATTTACACCTATTCATATTTTATAACCTTATTATTTAATTATAGCTTAATTACCTCTGTTTGCGATAAAGCATCATTAATTAGTTTTTCTGTTTCTAAAACCTTTTCATATTCTATTGTTTTTTGAAGTGATGGTTTTGTAACAGGATGTTTTGCTACAAAAACTGTGCAGCAATCTTCATATGGAAGTATAGATGTATCAAATGTTCCTATTTTTTTAGCTATATCAATTACCTCATTTTTGTCCATTCCTATTAATGGACGGTATACAGGCATAGAAACAGCGTTATCGGTAACCAGCATACTTTCCATTGTCTGGCTTGCTACCTGGCCTATTGCCTCACCTGTAACTATGGCCAGTGAACCGCTTTTTTCCGCTATTTTCTCTGCAATCATCATCATGAATCTACGCATTATTATAGTAAGGTATTCGTGAGGGCATTTCTCGTTTATAGCCATTTGTATCTCTGTAAATGGCACTATATGAAGCTTTATACTCAGGCAATATCCCGCAAGATATTCAGCCAGCTTAATAACTTTATCCTTAGCCCTTTCACTTGTATAGGGGTAGCTGTGAAAATATACCGCCTCTAATTCAACACCACGTTTTGCAATCATCCATCCAGCCACAGGACTGTCTATGCCTCCGGAAAGCAGTAATGTAGCTAATCCTCCTGTTCCAGTTGGAAGGCCTTTCACCGATGGAATTATCTCAGAATACAAATATGTGTTTTCTCGAACCTCTACATAAAAAATAAAATCCGGGTTATGAACATCTACCTTAAGCTGGGGAAAAGCATCAAGGATATGTCCGCCTAAATCCGCACAAATCTGCGGTGAATTCATCGGAAATTTCTTGTCTCCTCTTTTTGATTCTACTTTAAAGGATTTGTAGGGTTTTCTAGCAAGAAGCTCTCCAACAATATCTACTGTGGTTTTCTTGATATCCTCATACTCGGAGGGAATTCTGATAACAGGGCTTACTGATGCTATTCCAAAGATTTTTGTCAGTCGTATAATTGCCTCATCTATGTCAAATTCAAAATCAGTGGATTCAATATATATTCTGCTTTGAGATTTTGTAATCTTAATAATTCCTAAATCAGAAAGCCTATGCTTGATATTTCTTATTAGCTTGTTTTCAAAAAAATGCTTATTAAGCCCCTTTAAAAATATTTCCTCGTATCTTACCAAAATAATCTTATCCATTGTCATGACCTTTCTATTACATTTTCTTCATAATTTCATTAATAGCATTGGTTACAATAAAAGCCTCATCCTCGGTATTAAGCGAACCAAAACTAAAACGTATTGCCCCCTCTGCCCAAGCGCGAGGAATTCCTACCGCTTTAAGCACATGACTTACCGCACTTTTTTTGGAATTGCATGCCGAACCGCTTGATACATATATCTGTTGCATCTCAAGAAAATGAAGTAGAGTTTCTGATTTAATACCTTTAAATGATATATTAAGGATATTATCAACTCCATCTTCAGGTGAATTAATTCTTATTTTTGAGCCTAACGAATCATTAAGCTCGTTAATCATAATTTTCTTAATCCTGCCACAATTAATTTGATCCTCTTTCATACGTTCTGTTTTTATACAAGCTGCAAGACCGAAGCCTGCAATACATGGTACGTTTACAGTGCCTGAACGATGTTTTCGTTCATGGCCGCCTCCCATCATCAAGGGATGCAGACGGGTGCCTTTTCTCATATATAGCATGCCAACGCCTTTGGGACCATGAATTTTATGGGCGCTAAAAGATATAAGATCAGCCTTTAAATCCCTTATATTAATGGGAATTTTACCGTAAGCCTGAACTGCATCTACATGAAAAATTGTAGCTTTATTATTGGCTTTAATATGATGAGCAGCTTCAATAACTGGTTCAATGGTTCCCAGTTCATTATTCACAGCCATTATATTAACCATTATGGTGTCTTTACGAAGTTTTGCTTTAAGATCATCTATTAATATTCGACCGTATTCATCAACATCGAGATATTCCACCTCATATCCTAATCTCTCCAATTCTTTTAAGGATTCAAGCGATGCAGAATGTTCAACAGGAGATGAAATAATATGATTACCCGAACGTTTTAATACTTCTGCTGTTCCTCTTAATGCCATATTAACAGATTCCGTGCCCCCAGAGGTAAAAACCAACTCCTCAGGCTCGGCTTTTATTGTTGCAGCAAGCTTAGCTCTATTATCTTCAAGTATTCTCTCCGCCCTTACGCCAAGAGTGTGCAAAGAGGAGGAGTTCCCAAATTCTTCTGACATTAGTTTAGCTATAAGTTCTATTACTTCTTTATATGGTTGTGTTGTAGCACTGTTATCAAAATATATCATATTTGCGGAATTACGGCTATTACTCATATTCTTCTCCTTATCAGGCATCCATAATCCTTGCTTCCAACCCGTTTTTTGAAATCTCTAAAAGAGCATATGTGGGTGACGAAAAACCTCGCGGAAAACCCATACTGCCAGGATTTACAAAAGTGATGTTTGATCTGTAATCATGTAATGGGCTGTGAGTATGGCCAAAAAGAACCACATCTATATTATCTTGCAATGCTTTTTTTTCTAACCTATCGATACCGTTTTTTACGTTATATCGGTGTCCGTGAGTTAATAAAATTCGTTTACCCTCAATTTCTAAAACCAGATCGGTTGGGATATCATAAGTAAAATCGCAATTTCCCGGAACTGTTATTACATTCAAATCGGGATAATGTGACTTTATAATATAAGCATCTTTATAAAAGTCTCCAAGATGTATAAATCCGTCATTTTGCGGGTATTGTTCAATTATCTTTTTTGCCGGCAGTATATCACCGTGTGTATCGCTAATTACAATATAAAGCTTCATGAAGTTCTCCAGTTCTTAAGTGTTTCAGCTAGTTGCTTAAAAGCTTTGCCTCTATGGCTTATTTTATTTTTTATAGTAGAATCAATTTGTGCCATAGTCTTTTTATATTCCGGTATATAAAAAACCGGATCATATCCGAATCCATTTTCACCCTTGGCTTTAAATGCAATTTTACCTTCTATTGTATCGGTAAATGTTTTGGTATTCTCGTCTGTAACAAGAGAAACAGCACATTTGAAACGTGCCGATCTATATTCGTCAGGTACACCTTCCATAAGTTTGAGAATTCCTTCGTAACGCTGTTTATCGCTTGAAGCATCCAAAAACCTAGCAGAATAAATGCCTGGTGAACCGTTTAAGAAATCGATTTCCAAACCGCTATCATCTGCTACTACCATACCGCCTGTTATTTTGTGAATAGTGTTTGCTTTGATAAGAGAATTATCTTCAAAACAATTCCCTGTTTCTTCTACATCAATATCTATACCTGCTTCTTTAAGGGAAAGCACTTCATAGTCATAACCTTGTAAAAGACTTTTTATTTCTTTTACTTTTCCGATGTTTTTCGTTGCAATAATAAGCCTTCTCATTATTTCTCCTTAGATAAAAGTACATTTTTTTGAATACCAATTATATTTTCAATTCCCTTTTGTGCTAAGTCAAGCAAATTATCAAAAACTTTTCTGTCGAACGGACTTTCTTCTCCGGTTCCCTGAACTTCAATAAGCTGACCTGATCCCGTCATTACTACATTCATATCCACAGTTGCCTTAGAATCTTCAGCATAGCATAAGTCTAAAAGTTCATTACCATTAACATAACCTACACTGATTGCTGCCACAAAATCCTTAATAGGTATCTCGCTAATCTGTTTATTATTTACTAAAACACTGCATGCATCCATTAATGCAACAAATCCACCTGTTATGGCGGCGGTTCTGGTGCCCCCGTCTGCTTGTATTACATCACAATCTATTGTAATCGTTCTTTCCCCTAGAATTTTAAAGTCTATAACTGACCTTAGAGATCTTCCAATAAGTCGTTGTATTTCACTTGACCTGCCGTTTATTCTTAAGACATTTCTGTCCCTAGTATTTCTTGTTAATGTCGCCCTAGGCAGCATATCATATTCAGCGGTTACCCAGCCTTCTCCGGTTCCTTTTTTAAACATTGGCACCTTTTCATCAATACTGGCAGTACAAATTAGCTTTGTTTCACCAAACTCAATTAAAACAGAACCTTCAGCGTATTTATTAAAATCTCTTGTTATTATTATCTTTCTCAACTCGTCATTTTTTCTTCCGTCAACTCTTAATTTTTCCATAACAAAAAAACACCATCCATATTTAGTCTATAATATGTTATCACATGTATGGCATGTTATCCAGAAAATAAAAATTTGAGCCAACGGTTGATAACTTTATCTCTTTGAGTGAACCATAGTCCCCGCTAGGCTTTGTGAAAACCTTCAATAATATTAAATTATGCACGTTGAGCGGCGGTAGCTGTCATTTGTCATCCTAAGCGTCAGCGAAGAATCTGTGTGATTTAGCGCTCCGCTTTAAATATCGTTGCAGCCACGCCGCTTTTTCTCGGTTTCCATAAACTATAATAACACTTGACATTCAATTAAATTATCATTCAAGAGCTAATATTTGGATAATACTATTGGCTATTGATTCAGCCGCCTTTTGAATAAATGAATCTGTATTCA
>JAAYNX010000092.1 GCA_012520615.1 Clostridiaceae bacterium
ATGCTTAAATCAACTGTCCTTTTATCGCCTAAGAAGCTAAGATAGACTCTCACTCTTCCTTTTCGCTTATCAATAAATTGAATATTGCCCTCCATGCCCAGAAGCGGGCCATCGGTGATGACAATGCTGTCGCCTTGTTGAAATGCTGTTGAGACTCCTATTATTTCCCCGTCAATCATCAGTCGGCTTATAATTTCGATTTCATCTGGATGAATCCGGTAAAGCTCGTTGTTATCCTTGAGTATTCTTAGTATGCCCGGTACTGTTTTTAAAATATAGTAGTCATCTGTCGAAATATGGCCTTTAATTAGTATGTATCCGGGAAATAATGGTTTTATCTTTTCATGCCAAATACCGTTTTTACGTTCTTTAATGCGGCGCTTTGGTACAACCGGTAAAATGTCCGTATCCTTAAAGGCATATGCAATTTTTTCTTTAACAGTTTGTTCGTTACCCGTCATAACAAAAACTGCATGCCATTGACATGATTCGTCTTCCTTTTCAGATCCGGTTAATTGCTTAAGCCTTTCCCTCCAGTCCATACAAGCACCTTTTTCTAATGTTCTCCTGCTACAATTCTGATACAATATTTGTCGCATACTGTATATTATAACAGAATTAAAGCGAATATCAATTATTCCCAGTTACAAATACTTACTATTTTTCTATATTAATTTATGTACTTTTATACTATTATCATTGAAAAAGATAATTTAATGCAAATATCTATGTTTTTACCACCAATATTAACAATTGAATTAACAAATAAAAAAATCCTTAGAAATATTTTGATTCTAAGGATCTTCTTATATTGGAGCTGGTGATGCGACTTGAACGCACGACCTGCTGATTACGAATCAGCTGCACTACCGACTGTGCTACACCAGCATGTATGAGCGAAGGCTGCCTTACTATTTTACAATCTCATTTCTGGGCTGTCAACCGGAAACCAACAGAAATAGCTCCTGACAAGCAGTGTAGCAACCTGCAGCAATAGCGTGCTACCAGCAAGAAAAAAATGAGGGCATGCCTTTTTGAGGAATGCCCCGGGAAGGTTTTCATATCGAGAGAATTTGTATCGAGATATCAAAAATAAGATACTTCGCTTTAAAATGATATATCTTATGTATTATCTAAATCCTTTACGTTTCAGGAAAGTTGGAATTTCAGGCCCTTCAACGTCATCATCTACGGTTATCGGAGTTTTGGCCGGCTCAGGATTTACCGGTTTCTTATTATCAACACCAAACAGATATCCTGGTCTCTTAAGTTCTGAGCCCTTGCTGAAACCTGTTGCTATAACGGTAATAACCAATTCATCTTTTAGATTATCATCAATAACAGCACCGAAGATAATAGTAGCATCGGGATCGGCTGATGTTTGAATGAGCTCGGCTGCCAGATTTACCTCTTGCAAACCAAGGTCTGAGCCGCCTGTTATGTTAAGCAGAACGCCTCTGGCTCCTTCAATCGAAGTTTCAAGCAGCGGACTTGCTATTGCCTGTTTAGCAGCTTCTTCTGCTTTATTTTCGCCGGTTCCTCTTCCTATGCCCATATGTGCAATACCTGTGTCCATCATGATTGTCTTTACATCGGCAAAGTCTAGGTTAATAAGACCGGGAACAGCAATCAGATCCGAAATACCCTGTACGCCCTGCTTTAATACATCATCTGCCAAGTTAAAAGCCTTAACCAAGGGCATTTTTTTATCGGCAATTTGAAGTAATCTGTCATTGGGAATTGTAACAAGTGTATCCACAACTGCCTTCAACGCTTCTACTCCGGCTTCAGCCTGCATCATACGCTTTTTACCTTCAAAGAGGAAAGGCTTAGTGACAACTCCTACTGTAAGAATTCCCATCTCTTTTGCTATTTGCGCAATAACGGGAGCGCCTCCGGTTCCTGTTCCACCACCCATACCGGCAGTTACAAAAACCATATCGGCATCCTTAATAGCCATGGCTATTTCGTCCCGGCTTTCGTTTGCAGCCTTCTCACCTATTTCGGGATTGGCTCCGGCTCCGAGACCTTTAGTTAACTTGTCACCTATTTGAATTTTTGTAGTCGCTTGAGAAAGGAATAATGCTTGTTTATCTGTATTAACGGAAATGAACTCAACTCCGCGCATACCTGCCGCTATCATCCGGTTTACAGCGTTATTACCGCCACCACCGATACCTACGACTTTAAGGCGTGCAAAGCTATCCATATCAATGTCGAATTCCAACACTTTTGTATCCTCCTTACAAGTCATCTTGCGTAATTATCACATTGAAAAAAATACATTCCATCATTATTATTATATATCAAACCCATATAAAAGCAATAATTTTCTTTAGAAATATCCCATTTAAGCTCAAGATGTTGGGGTATTATAAAACATTTCAGAATAAAATCCGCATATATAGTGTTGACTTCCCGGAAATTATCTCATCTTTTCTTTTTTATATCATCAACCCTTATTAATTTTCTTCTTATGCTTCCGATATTCAGAAAGATACGGTTACCAAATGCAAAAATAGCAGCAAGGTGTATTTGTATTCCCAGCTTGTCTCCTAAATATGCCAATAAAGCTGCTGTAAGCGAATTGGCAAAAAAGCCTGACAAAAATACTTTAATATTAAACTTACCGTCAAGGGAAGCTGAAAAGCCACCTATAATTGAATCTAAGGCCGCTAAAATTGCTACTGCAGCGTAATTGGAATACGCTTGTGGTATATGATACGGAATGAAAATGCCTATTAGTAATCCAGCGATGAGTCCAAGCAAAGCTATCATGGAACCCCTCCTATAAATCTGTATCTTAGTCTGGTATAAAACTCGGGTTTTGATCCCCAGAGAATTCTAGTCTTCCGGTTTCTTTGGTACTTATTTTCTTAAAAAATATTTCCTTTGTAAAATCCATTGTGTACTGCAGCTTGTCCTTTGGGTTGAACCTGACAATAATCCTATTATCCAAAGATATCAAGGCATTATCCTCACTAATCATATCAACCCAGTCTAATACATCTGCAAGCTTTAAGTCGGTGGTTTCATCGGAGTATTTTATGGTATTGATTATCTCTACACCTGTTTGTATCAAAGAAATTTCCGATTCTTCCAATTGTCCGCCTATTGAGTACTTCTTAAAATCAATACCGCGTATTTCCTTTAAATTCGGTGGCGGTTCAGTATTTCCGGCTTCCAATACAAAACCCTGGCCATCCACCGTAAGGTAATTATCGAAGTAAACAATATAAGCCGCAGGTTCTCTCTCAGTAATCTGTATTTCAATCTTGTCCGGAGAAACAATTTTCACGGTACATGATTTTACATAAGGAAGTTGGCTAATTTTTGCTTCACTGTCAAGTAATCTGAGTTCCAAAATAGATTCAAGCTGTAACTTTAATTTCCGGAATCCGTTTTCTCCGATTACTATTCCCGATGTCTCTATTATTTTTTCGGTAGCATATCGGCTGCTTCCCTTAACATCAATGGCCTTTATATTAAAAATTGGTGCAAATAGCAGGAAAACAAGGCTTAGTGCCAATACAAAAATGAATATGAGTATTTTTAGTCTTGTTTTAGCATGCCTATTTTTTTTCATATGTACCTCTGTGCTAAAGCACTCTTTGTATTTATATAATTATACCAATACCGGATTCAGTCTTCAACTCTTCTAATTTTTGCACCTACTTTAGACAAAACATTTTCCACCTTTTCATAGCCCCGATCAATATATCCGACACCGGAAATACTTGTTTCCCCTTCGGCTGCAAGACCCGCAATTATTAATGCCGCACCTCCGCGTAAATCTCTTGCCTCAACTGAAGCTCCTTTTAGTTTTTCAACCCCTCTTATTATAGCTGTTCTCCCCTGTATACTTATATCCGCACCAAGTTTTTGCAATTGTTCAGTATAGCGGAATCTGTTCTCAAAAACCGTTTCCACTATCACGCTCGTACCTTTGCTTTTTGTTAAGAGAGCAACTATTTGTGGTTGCATGTCAGTGGGAAAACCCGGATAAGGAGACGTTCTTACAAGATCTAAAGGATTCAGTCTCCCATCTGATTCTAAAGTGACTACACCGCCTGAGTAATTTTTTATTCTGCAGCCTATTCGTCTTAAACAGTATACAATTGAACCTATATGGTCATATTCAACTCCTGTGATTACGAGGTTTCCGCCGGTTGCCGCCACTGCTGAAAGATATGTTCCGGCCACAATCCGGTCAGGAATTATTTTATGGATTGGTTCAGCTTTTATTTCCCGGATACCTTGGATTCTTATTACACCCGTACCAGCCCCGGTTACGTTCACACCCATTTGTACTAAATAATTTTGTAAATCCTCAATTTCCGGTTCCTTAGCAGCGTTTCTGATTAGTGTTTCGCCTTCCGCAAAGCTAGCGGCCAGCATAATATTTTCGGTAGCACCTACACTGGGAAAGTCCAATAACACCTCACAGCCTTGAAGTTTGGTAGCACTGACCCTCA
>JAAYNX010000089.1 GCA_012520615.1 Clostridiaceae bacterium
CTCTACTTTGTTCATAAAAATCAACACACCTCTTTCTAACTGTCATCTATTCTGTACAAATAACAGTCTTATCTCATAGGGTGTGTTTTATTCTGATTTTTCAGATGAAAATATTTAAATATGGCCTTGACAAGCGGGTTATAACGATTGTAGAGGTTCCGGTTTTCTAGTCGCACTCGCTCCGCATCCTGCTTCGCATTAAATCTTTGCAGGCTCACCGCTTAATTCCGAATTACATAAAACGAAGTTATTACAACATTCTGCATATCTCTCGTTTAAGCCGTCCCAATATCCTTTTTTCAAGCCTTGAAATGTAGGATTGAGATATCCCAAGCATATCAGCCACTTCTTTTTGCGTCTTTTCCAAATGATTGTTTAAACCAAATCTCAACTCCATAATTCGCTTTTCTCTGCCACTTAGTTTATTCATTGCGGTTACCAATAGTTTCTTATCAGTTTCCTCCTCAAGATTCCTTTGAATAATATCGCTATCGGTTCCCAAAATGTCCGAAAGAAGAAGTTCATTACCATCCCAGTCAACATTTAATGGCTCCTCAAATGACAACTCGCTTTTTGCTCTGCTATTTTTCCTCAGATACATTAGAATTTCATTTTCAATACAGCGAGAAGCATAGGTAGCAAGCTTTATATTTCTACCGGGATTGTATGTATTAATAGCTTTTATAAGGCCTATCGTACCTATTGAAGTTAAATCCTCTATGTCTACACCAGTATTTTCGAATTTTCGTGCAATATAAACTACAAGTCTAAGATTTCTCTCTATTAGAGTTCTCTTTACCGAAACATCACCATTCTCCAGCTTATTTAGTAGTAAAGCTTCCTCATTCGGCTGGAGAGGGGGCGGCAGTATTTCATTTCCTCCAATATAGAAGACTCCGTTTCTCACTTCCTGATTTTGATTCTTTACCAGAGTAATTATTATCCCAAACATCTTATCAAACATAATATTTCTCCCTTCATTTATGTCGCAGTGGATAAATCGCTTTTTCGCATCTTGAAGCTTAAATTCTAGATAGCATAGCCGGGCCTATTAATGCAGAGTATCGGTCGCTGCCCGATAATTTCATGCCGCATATTCCAACTATTACATCATTTATTTCCTTAAACGAACCCTCCCGTCCTATTCGCATAATATCGGGGCGAAAGCCTGTTAACATTCCATTTTCCTTACCTATCGATTTGAAGGGGATAAGGTGAATTCGTTTAAACCATGGGCTATTATCATTACAAGTGTATAAACCCATATTATTTGATACTACCGATTCATAAACTTCAGTGGGTAAAATCGCCTTAACCGATTCTGCTTCCACCACCATTACTGGATAACCGGTTATTGGATCAATTAGAGAGTTGCCTGTATCAATCAATGCGTAAAAGCGAACTGATTTATCCCCAACTTTGATATGTACCGGAATTATTGAACCTTCTTTGTATGCTTTCCCGGAAAGAATTCTTCCGATAGGTCTTACCAAGACGATACAAAGACCAGTTGAAAACAAAAATGCTTTAAGTATACCCTGTGGACTTATATACATGAATCCTGATTGTGATAACGCACCACCATCTAAAAAACTAGATAACGCATATGTACAGCCCGCAAGCAAAAATGCCGAAATAAGCATCATTCCCCATCTTCGCATGAATTCCGAAAAGGTTCTTATCTTAAAAGCAACCAAAACCATTAGTGTTGAAACTATAATTCTGGTCAGTAGCGCGGACATAAATGCTGTATTTGGTATCACAACGGTAATAACCGCATATAAAGCTCCTAGAGATGATGCAAATATCATTCTGATTGTCTTGATGGCAATCCCGGATAAGGCACTCGTTAGCTTTAGAATCAAACAATTTGCCAATAAGTTCTCAAAGAATAGAATATCTGCATATACAACCACCTCGTGTCTCCTCTCTCTTTTTTATACGTTCCATATAAATATTATTGTTTAACCCCTTTCTTTATGATAATAATACTGCCTCCTTGTAAACAGTAACCCTATTATAAAAGAGAGGTTGTAAAATATTATGTCAAATAACGTTATAGCCCGGAAAAATTAATGACTGATTGTGAAAACTGGCTTTTCCAAAGGTTTTAAGCTGCTTTGATTTCCCGTAACAAACACATGATGCGCCGAATAGTATATGAGTATACTCTTTAACTTCTGGAGTGATTTTATGGCTGGGATAGCCGGTATGGTCAGTTTAACTGGCGATATTATGCAGAAAAGCGTAAATATTTGTGCTATGTCCGAGGCCATTCGCTCCCGGGGAGCTAGTGGGGCAGGACACTTTATTTCGCCTCATGCTGCTTTTTTGAGGCGTATTGGCCCTGTATATTCAAAATGTGGAGGCTCATTTGTAAGCGAGCTTGTTATTGAAGGTAAAACCTATGTACTCACACTTGACGGAACCATTTTTAACAGGAAGGAATTCTGTCTGGATTTGAATATTTCGGATGTTGATTGCAATGATCTATCCTGTTCTGATCTTTTTATATATGCCTACATTAAGTTTAAAGAAAACTTTCTAAAGAAAGTAAACGGTAGTTTTGCCTTTGCGCTATGGATACAAGAAGACGGTATCTTGATTTTGGCACGGGATCATCATGGGACTAAACCCTTATACTATACTATAAAGGACAAAACTCTTATTTTTGCATCGGATATCAGAGGGATTACATGTCACCCTCTATTTGAAACGGCATTGGATACTGAAGGTTTATCAGAATTGATATGCTTAAGCCCCCGACACACACCGGGGTGCGGAGTTATTAAAGGCATCCATCAGGTAAGGCCTGGGCATTTTTTACAGTTTACATCGGATGGTCCAAAATCCATAAGATATTGGATTATGGAAAAGCAGGAACATGAGGATGATTTGGCAAAAACCCTCGAAACTATTCGTGAACTTGTGGTGGATTCGGCACAAAGACAGATTAAATCGGACCTGCCTGTTTGCGGTCTTTTATCGGGAGGTCTTTACTCAAGTTTGCTTACCGCAATAGCAGCAGATAATCCTAAGCTTTTAAACTGCAATACATATAATACATGGTCTGTGGATTTTGAGAGAGGCACTCGCTATTTACGGCAAAGAGGATTCGGAATTGAAAGCGATACGCCGTGGGTTCGTTGGGTTTGCAGGAGAGTCGGAACTCGTCACCACTATATTATTCTATCCCCGACAGATATTATTGAATCGCTGTTGGATGTGCAAGAAGCCAGAGGTATACCCGGATTGCCCGATTATGATGCCTCCTTGCTTCTTTTATGCAGAGAAATTCAAAAGGATTTCAATATCGTGCTTTCGGGGGATTGTTCAGATGAAATATTTGGTTCATTTACTAAGGCAAGCGAGCATTTTGTCTCGGGAAGGAAACGTCTTCCTTGGAGTACAAATCTGGCTGAAAAAATTTCTGTCTTTAAGAATGATATTATTGATATGATTAAACCTTATGAATTCATAGAAAAATGTTATGAGGAAGCTTTAGCTGATTATCCAAAGTTTGCGGTTTTTGAAAATCATCTTAGGAAAGAAAATGAAGCTCAGTGGTTCAGTCTGTATTGGAATCTTCCTTGTATTTTAGATCGCCTTGACAAAATGAGCATGGCTTGCGGTTTAGAAGCAAGAGTACCCTTTTGTGACGTCAGAATCACAAATTATTTATGGAATGTTCCACAAGAGCTCAAACGCCTTAACAATATGGACAGAGGGCTTTTGAGGGAAGCAATGAGAGGATACCTTCCATCTGATATTCTGGAAAGAAAAAAGGTTCCCTTTCCTCGATCACAAGACCCCGAGTATGAAGTCAAGCTTAAGAATTTACTATTTGAAACTGTTTTTGATCCCTGTTCTCCTATTAAATATATGTTGAACCTTAAAACCCTTGAGAGCATGATGAAGCAACAACAAAATACAAGTAAGAGTTTTCTTGCACGAACCCAGCTTTTCGGCTGGATTATACAATTGAATCATTTTTTCGGGATGAATGGTATCACATCTTTTTAATTTCTTCTAAAAGGGCTTCAACGATTTGGTCTTCAGATACTTTGCGAATGATTTCTCCCTTTTTGAAAATAACTGCCGAGCCCTTGCCTCCTGCTATGCCGATATCAGCTTCCCTAGCTTCACCAGGGCCGTTTACCACGCAACCCATTACTGCCACTTTAATTGGCTTTTCAATATCCTCAAGGGCTTCTTCTACCTTTTGGGCGATATCTATAAGATTAATCTGAGTGCGTCCGCAAGTGGGGCATGATACGAAAACTACACCTTTTTTATTTAGACCACAAGCTTTTAATATCTCTTTTGCGGCTTTTATTTCCAGAACCGGATCCCCGGTAAGAGATACCCTGATAGTATCTCCTATCCCGGAAAGGAGCATCGCACCTATTCCCACGGCTGATTTTATAGTCCCGCTGTAAGGAGTACCGGCTTCTGTTACACCAATATGTAATGGATAGTCGACACTTTTTGAAAGCATTTGGTGGGCCTTAAATGACAGCTTAACATCCGAAGACTTAATGGATATTACTATATTATAAAAATTTAAATCCTCAAGTATTTTAACATGGCCCAATGCACTTTCCACAAGTGCTTCTGCACATACATGCCCGTACTTTTTCAGCAAATCCTTTTCCAGCGATCCGCCGTTTACACCAATTCTTATGGGGATTTCCTTCGCTTTGGCCATTTGCACCACTTCTTTTACATGCTCGACAGAGCCGATATTACCTGGATTAATTCGGATTTTATCTGCTCCATTTTCCATGGCCTTTAAGGCAAGCCTATAATCAAAATGAATGTCAGCCACTAGGGGGATACTAATTCTTTCTTTAATACCTGATATTGCTTCGGCAGCTTCCATATCGGGAACGGCAACTCTGACAATATCGCACCCGGCATTAGCCAAAGCCTGAATTTGGCTTACAGTGGAATCAATATCGCTTGTTTTTGTATTTGTCATGGATTGGATGGTTATAGGGGCGTCGCCGCCGATAAATACATTTCCAACCCTTATCTTTCTTGTTTTTCTTCGCATTATATATCTCCATCCTTGGCTATAGCCTGCAACTATTAAAGCGTAACATATATAACTATGGAACCTTTAGCTGAAGGTTATAATAGCCATCTAGGAATGTCATTAAACAGGGTAATTACAAGAACCCCCATAAGAAGTATAAAACCAACAAATGAAATCATGCCAACCTTTTCTTGAGGAATCGGTTTGCCTCTAATCTTTTCTATCAGGAGAATAAGAAGCATGCTGCCATCTAAAGCAGGAAAAGGTACCAGATTCATTATTCCAAGGTTAATGCTTATGAAACTGCTGATATAGATTAGGTTTAGAATAATCTGGCTAAATGATTTCTGGGTTTCTACCACACTTCCTACCGCACCAATTATCCCAACGGGGCCGGATAGCTCTTTAATAGATATTGTGCCATTAAACAGCCATTTAAGTGTAATCAATACATTACGAGCTGTTGAGACGCAGTATTTAAACGATGCGCCCATAACCTCAAAAAAATTACCTTTTTTATACTCTAAGTTTACAGCAAGAGTATACTGAAAATCAGAAAAGGGTTTTATATTTTCAAAAGTCAGAACTTTTCCGTTTCTTTCTACTGTTATTATTAAAGGTGCTGATTTGTCGGCTCTTGCAATATTCAGGTAGTTCTGAATATCAGGTACAGAGGATACTTCCGTATCGTCAAGCTTAATAATTCTGTCACCGCGTTTTATCCCCGCTTTTACTAATGGGGAATCGGTTTCAATCATATCAATAACATTTGTACCTTTGCCATCTTCCACTCGAGCCGTAAACCCAAGTCTGAAACGTGTTTCGGTTCTTCCCGGAGTAATAATTTTCGTAACCGTTTTATTTTCACTGACATCATAGTAAATCAGTTCTCTTTCAGATCCATCCTCACCATACATGAAAATACTTAAATCCGTTACTGGGTCAAAGAGCCTTCTTCCCCCATAGGAAATGAACTTATCCCCTACTTCTGCTCCGGCTTTCTCTATAACCGAGTCGGTAAAAAACTCTGAAATAGTATTAGTATGAAAGCCGGAATTTGAAATAACTATAATTGCAAAAACGAAGGCGGCTACAAGATTCATGACTGGTCCCGCCGCAATAACAAGAGCACGTTTACCGACAGGTTGATTAGAATAAGCCCTTGGGTCATTTGAGGATTCCTCCTCACCTTCCATTCGGACAAAGCCTCCCATAGGAATCAACCTCAAAGAATACACGGTTTCTCCCTTTTTAAAGGAAAAAATCTTTGGCCCCATAAATAATGAAAATTCTAAAACCTTTATGCCCACAGCTTTTGCCATGAGAAAATGACCCAGTTCATGAATAATAATTAAAACACTTAACGCAATTAATGCAGTTATTATACCCATTTAAAAACCTCCGTTACATATACTGCGGGCTAAAATTCTTGATTCCCTGTCAGTATCTATTATATCGTTGAGAACAGGCTTAGTATTCACCAAATGATTTTTCATTACTTCACTGGTGAGTTTTGTTATCTGAGGAAATGTAATCTTCCCCTGAAGGAAAAGTTCGACAGCTACCTCATTGGCAGCATTCATGGCACAAGGCAATGTGCCGCCTGCTTTTGCAGCTTTAAATGCAAGCTTTAATGCACCAAATGTCTCAAAATCAGGCTTGCTAAAATTAAGTGTAGTTAAACTGTCAAAATCTAATTTTCTAAATGAATTTTCCATCCGTGCCGGCCAGGTAAGTGCAAGCTGAATCGGTATGCGCATATCGGGTGCCCCTAGCTGTGCCATTACCGATCCATCCTTATATTCAACCATAGAGTGTATAATACTTTCAGGATGAACTACTATATCTATTTTGGAAGCAGGCACATCAAACAGCCACATGGCCTCAATAACTTCCAGCCCTTTGTTCATCATTGTTGCGGAATCAATTGTAATCTTACTGCCCATTGACCAGTTGGGATGATTTAAAGCCTGCTCTATTGTGACCGATTCAAGTTGTTCTTTGGAATATCCTCTAAAAGGCCCACCTGATGCTGTCAAAATAATCTTTGACACATCCCGCTCTCTATTGCCAGCCAGACACTGGAAAATTGCAGAATGCTCGCTGTCTACCGGAAAGAGTTGAACACCCTTTTCTTTCACCAGCTTTGTAATAAGTGATCCGGCTGTGACCAAGGTTTCTTTATTTGATAAAGCAATATTCTTTCCTGCCTCGATTGCGGCAACAGTCGGTAAAAGGCCTGCGATTCCCACAACGGATGTCAATACTGTATCTGCTTCTTTATGAGTGACAGCCTCAATAATCCCTGCCTCGCCCTTTAGAATTTTTGTATTTGTATCCTTAACAGCTAGCTTTAATGTATCGGCTGCTTTTTCATCAAGTAAAGCTGCTACCTTAGGCTTAAATCGCCTTATTTGATCTTCCATAACTTTTGCGTTGCTGTTGGCAATTAAAGATACCACATTGATTTTTAAATTTTCACAAACATCCAAGGTCTGGGAACCTATTGATCCGGTTGACCCAAGGATGCATAATCCTTTTGTCATATTACGACCTTTCTAGCATAAAAACAGACTTACATAAATATAAACCAGGGGAGAAACAAATAAAATGCTATCAGCTCTGTCCATTATTCCCCCATGGCCGGGTATTAAATTCCCAAAATCTTTTATTGCGGTGTATCTTTTTATTGCTGAAGCAGCCCAATCTCCAAGTTGAGCGACCACACCACACAGAAGCCCCATTATTGCGAAATGATGCAGCGAAATAGGGGCAACATCTTGTCGGTTCATAATAATCGCACCATATAAAATCATTATAAGCATACAGCCTATTGCTCCACCTATTGAGCCTTCTACGGTTTTTTTCGGGCTTATGTGCGGAATAATTTTAGTTTTCCCAATAGAAACACCGACAAAATACGCAAAAATATCAGTCATCATTGAGCCTATCAAAACTAACCAGATAAACTCAAAACCACGTTCTAGGTTTCGTATCATAACAGCAAAAGAAAGTAGAAAAGGGATATAAACTATTCCCAACAAGGTGTATGCTATGTCTTCTATATGGCAATTCGTTCTGTCAAATATTATTCTGCAGAAAAGATATAAAGCGAGGATATAGAAAAATGCATTTAAATTTTCAACTGCAAAAGCTTTAGTAAAGAACTCTGATAATCCCGGAAAGATATCAACCGGAATAGTGACTCCATATGCCTTACCCATAATAACAACAGCCGAAACTATACTTACGAACATGTCTATATGGATATTTTTTTGCTTCAAGGCGTTAGAGAGTTCAAAAAGACCTATAATGCTGGCAACCAATGCAGTTAAAGCTAATACATACGGAGGCAAAAGCATTAGAACTATCAAAATTGCTCCTGCAATTATACCGCTTATTATTCTTCTCAGCATTTTACACCTCCGAAACGTCTCTGCCTCCCCTGATATGATTTAATGGCATCTTTTAGATGAGTTTCACTAAAATCAGGCCAGAGAACATCACAAAAATAGAACTCAGAATAGCTTAACTGCCATATTAAAAAATTACTTATTCTCATTTCTCCACTGGTGCGTATCAGAAGATCCGGGTCAGGAATATTCTTAGTATACAGTCTTTCGGATATGGTATCCTCATTTATTTCAGTTAACACCCCTGCTCCAAAATCATCAACAAGCTTTGAAACAGCTTCTACAATTTCCTGACGTCCTCCGTAATTGAGAGCGATTATAAAATCAAGTCCTTCAATATTTTCAGTATTTTTTTCTACTCTTTCTATCTCCTTAATTATTTCTGCAGGTAATTTCTTTTTCTCCCCTATAACTTTTATCCTTACTTTTTTTCCGGCTAACTCCCGTTCTGCATTTCTTAGATAATCTAAGAGCAGTTTCATTAACTCATTAACCTCTTCTTTAGGGCGAGACCAGTTTTCGGTGGAAAAAGCATATACAGTAAGGTATTTGACCCCTAGTTGATAGCATGCTTCCACAATCTTTTTTAGGGTTCTCGAACCTTCCCTGTGCCCCATGCTTCTGGAAAGGCCTCTCTTTTTTGCCCACCTGCCATTTCCGTCCATAATTATTGCTATATGTTCCGGAATATTATTTGTGTCTATTTCCCCTTTTTTACCAAAAAACATGCTTTCCCCCATGATCTTAAATCATAAATATAATTATACAACATACAATATAATACCAAAAATAATAAGCTATGACTAGAAAAAACATGTACAAACTAAGTCTGTACATGTAACTCCATCTTTAGACCTTATATAAATGACATTTAGTCAAGGGTTAGTCCAAGGGCAATCCTAAAAGTCTTGCAGAATTATTATAAAGTATATCTTCTCTCTCATTTTCGGTTAAATCTAGCCTATAAAAAGCCTCTAGTTCATTGTCATGATATACAGCAGGATAATCGGTTCCAAATATAATCCTATCTGTCCCGTGTTTTCTTATGAGCTTTGTTGCAAAGGGAGGGTCCATATATCTAATGGCACTTGATGTGTCCATATAAAGATTTCTTCCAGAAAGGTAATCAGTAGTTTCCAACCAGTTTTTATACCCTCCCATATGAGCAGCAACAATTGTAAGCCTAGGAAACCTATCTAAAACATTCGCTATTCTTTTTGGTGAGGAGTTGTCTAATTTTTCATCTCCGCAATGTATAAGAATAGGAAGCCGATTATCAATTATTGAATAGATTTTGTCCATTTTTGGGTCATCTGCGTTAAATCCCTGAAAATCCGGATGAAGTTTAATCCCTTTAAGCCCAAGAGAAATAATACGTTCAAATTCTTCTTTGGCATCGGTCATATCCGGATGGAGTGTACCAAAACCGATAAACTTTTCAGAAGTATGGCTCGCGACCCAATCATTGATGTTTTTCACTTGGGATGCTTTTGTTGCGGTGGAATGAATTACGACATAGTCTACGTCTGCCTTTTCGGCACTTTGGATTAGATCCGGCAAAATACCTTTTCCCTGCATCTTAATTGTGTAATGATTCCCTATATAATTTACAGCTTTTTGCGCAATTTCCTCTGGAAATGCATGGGTATGAAAATCTATTATTCTTCTTTTCATTTTTCTCCTTTTCTAAATCTGTCTCATAAGATAACTCATATAATTAATATAGTGGGAGAAAACCACTCCCGGTTCTTGAAGGTCTGGGCACCAGCGTTTTAGCCATTCCAATGAAACATACCCTTCAAAGCCGTTTTTGCTGAGCTGTTTAAGACAGTCCAGTACAGGAACATCACCATAGCCCAACATTCTATATACAACTTTTCCGTTTTCCATTACCGAATCTTTAATGTGAACATACTTAATATTACCGTCTAGGTAGCTAAGGGTTGTTTCAGGCATTTCATTAAAATAACGGTATGGGTGATGAATGTCCCACAATATTCCCGAATTCGGGCGGTTAACATCCTTGATAAACTCTGCCATAACCTTGGAATCGGCCAATACTCCATTAGTTTCTACCAAGGGGACAACATTTTTATTCAACGCATAATCACATATACTTTGATATTGGGATTTAACAAAGTCTAAATCTCTTTCTTCGCCCGGAGCTCCATCTTTGTCCCCTAAAACTCTGATGTAAGGGGTTCCTATTCTTTGAGCAAGGTCAATATATGCTTTAGCCTCTGACAATACCTCTTCTTTTCTTTCCTTGTCAAACAAAAAAGCTCCTGAGGTAAGTATGGGAATTTCAATATTCAATTTTTTTATTGTATTAAGTGTCTTTTCAATATTTTCTTCTCTGAATGGCTTACTGTTAGGTGCATATATTTCTGATTCAATTCCTCTAATTTCAATCCCGTTAATTCCTAGGTCCTTACAAGTCGCATAGATTTCTTCCCATGACCATCCCGGGCAACCTAAGGTGGAAAACGCCAATTTCATCATAATAAACGTCCTTTCTAACTTATCAATAGGCACGGTAGCCTGTGCGAAATTAACTACTTTAATAATACCTTACTGTCTTATGCGGTTTCAATGGCTGCGTCATCTTTTAAGTTATACTCTTCTATTGCAGCTTCACGCATCTTAAACTTCTGAATCTTGCCGCTGGCAGTCATAGGAAAGCTGTCGGTAAACTTAACATATTTAGGTGCCTTATGTCTTGCCATATGGGTTTTTACCAATTCCTTAATTTCATCTTCTGTTGCGGTTTCCCCTTCTTTTAATATAATCCAGGCCATAATTTCTTCACCGTATTGTTTGCTGGGTACGCCGATAACCTGAACATCCTTCACTTTAGGATATGTATAGAGAAATTCCTCAATTTCCTTTGGATAAATATTTTCTCCCCCGCGGATAATCATATCCTTGATACGGCCGGTAATTTTGTAATAGCCGTTTTCATCAACAGTAGCCAAATCACCGGTGTGGAGCCATCCATCCTTATCAATTGCTTGGGCTGTGGCTTCAGGCATCTTATAATAGCCTTTCATAATATGATAGCCTCTTGTGATAAATTCGCCCGGAACATTGGGAGGACATTCTTTACCTGTTTCAGGATCCACAATTTTTGCCTCAACATGGGGAAAAACCCTTCCTACTGTTGATACCCTGAGTTCAATACTATCATCGGTAGTAGTTTGTGTACATCCGGGGGAGGACTCTGTCTGACCGAAGACAATAGTAATTTCTCTCGCCCCCATTACATCAACCACATCCTGCATAACCTTCACTGGGCATGGTGAACCCGCCATAATACCGGTTCGCAATTTAGGAAAAGTATACTTTTTAAAATCAGGATGCTCCAGCATAGCTATAAACATAGTAGGCACACCATGTACAGCCGTGCATTGCTCATTCATGATAGCATCCATTACCCTTACAGGATTATAGTCCAGCGGCACCATGGCGGTTCCATGGGTAACACTGGCCATTACTGCTAAAACCATACCAAAGCAATGGAAAAGAGGCACCGGAATACAGAGCTTATCTTCTTCTGTAAACTTCATACGATCCCCGATACTTTTACCGTTGTTAACAATATTAAAATGGGTTAACATAACCCCTTTTGGAAAACCTGTGGTGCCTGAGGTATACTGCATATTAACCACATCATGTACATCAAGGGTACTGTTAACTGCATAGTAATCCTCATCCGTAACTTCATCACCCATAGTATAGAGCTCTTTAAAGTTATACATTCCGGGGCGATTATCTTCCCCGATAAAAACAACGTCTTTTAAAAATGGAAGCATGGGATCATTTAGCTGCCCGGGTTTACTGTCTTTCAGCGAAGGACATAACTCATTGATAATATTATAGTAATTGGAATCCTTAAGGCTTTCAATCATCACAAGACATTTGGTGTCCGACTGACGGAGCAGGTATTCCAGCTCAAAAATCTTATAGCTGGTGTTGACTGTGACAAGGACTGCGCCTATCTTTGCGGTAGCAAAAAACGTAAGGAGCCATTCGGGGCAGTTATTTGCCCAGATAGCCACATGTTCGCCTTTTTTTATGCCCATCTTTAAAAAGCCCTTTGCAATTCTTGTGGTTTCTTCATCGAATTCCTTCCATGTCCGCTCATAACCGGTGGTTGGAAATTTCAAGCATAGCTTATCAGGGTATTCTTTTGCATTCTTTTCAAGTAAGCCTCCGACTGTTATATTAATAAGTTCTTCCATAATCAGTCCTCCTGGAAATATATTACTAAAGTTTATGTTCTAGAGGGCTACCCGAACAGTTTTTGCTTTCAATCTATGGCATAAAGTCTCGAGCTCTTTACGACCATATGATTAAATGCAAAAAACCTCCGTCTCCTGTTAAGAGACGAAGGTTAAACTCCGTGGTACCACTCTAATTGACACGATATGTGTCCGCTCATTTCTAGCATCATTCAATGCCTGACAGAATAACGGCTGTTTCCGTACCAACCTACAATAAGCCTTGCTTACTTCAGCGGTCCGCTCCGGAGCGAGATTCACGTTCTTCCAAGTTTGCACTTTCACCTGACGGCAACTCTCTTTATCTTTGAAAGGGTTCGCTACTATTCTCCATCAATGCGTTTTAAATATTAAATTTATTATAGTAACCAAAATTTATATTGTCAAGCTAAAAATATGTTATTGTAGTTCAGTTTCCATAAGAAATACTTTAATTCCTTACAATAGCCGAATACGTTATTCGATAACCATAACCGAAACCCCATCAGGAATGGCTGTCACTTTTGCCTCTTTGGAGCCTATAATTTCCTCTGCCATTTTCATTGCCTCATTCAGGCTATGAGCCGGAATCATATGCAAATCTTTCACAATCTGGTCTGGTGCATCAGAAATATAAATCACAGTTGCTTTTTTTAGGATTCTGATAAATATCTGGGTCTGCCATTGGTCGGGGGCGGTCTCATTTCTGCTTCTGCTAAGGAAAGTAGACAATGTTTTATTTATATCCGGTTCGTCAGCCATTTGATGATAAAAGTCCTCTCCACCGTGGCCGTCGTTTGATTTTGCCAACATTATTATGACTCCGCCTTTTTTTACTGTTGCCTCTGCTGCAGTCATACCTTTTACTGCCTGGTATATATTCTGATCCAAAGGATAGCCGCCATTTGTCGAGATGACTATGTCAGCAGGCTTGGCATCAACTTTGCAAAGAGAAGATAGAAAATCACAACCTGCTTTATGCGCCTCTTCAAAATCACCTGCGACTGCATAGATTGCTTCCTTCTTTTCGTTGATTACAACATTAAGAATAAACGAAAGCTTTGCCTTCCTGCCTGCCCAAATCATATCCTTATGTATAGGATTTCCTTCGAGGATGCCTGTCCTTGCGTTGGGATCAGCAATAAACTCCGAGCAATGATTTGCAAGAACGGTGGTTCGGCTCGCAATTCCTGGTAATATGCTTTTTCTACCCCCAGAAAATCCTGCAAAAAAGTGTGGCTCAATAAATCCCTCAGCGATTACCAAATCTGCATCTACAACAAGGCTGTTGATGATACATTCACCACCGCTTGGCAATATTCCGATTTTTACAAGAGGAGAGTTATCGCAATCGTGAACAACTATTTTTTCGTTATTTACAATATCTTCACCAAATTTATAAATCATTTCTTCACGATTCATCCGACGGTGACAACCTGTTGCAATCAATATAGTAATGTCAGCATCGGGATTACCCCTTCTGATTTCCCGAAGCATGGGCGGAAGCATCACTTTGCTGGGAACCGGACGGGTGTGATCACTAGCTACGAGGACAACCTTTTTCTTACTTATGGCAAGTTCACTCAACGGCGACGATCCAATAGGGTTTGATAAAGCCTCTTCAACTAACTCAACCTGCGATTTTTTAATTTTATAATTTTGTAATTTGGAAACTAGCACACCATTTAACCGACTATATGGCAAATCAATGGTATGTGTTTCTTTTCCGTAGGGAAATGATAGTTCCATAATGTTTCCTTTTATAATGCAATTTTTTTGTCAGCGATGGTATTAGACTCTGATAGTTATACAGCATTGAAATAAATCAATAACTAATATAATAATACCACAAATCGCGCTTTTTCAAAGATATAATTTGAAAGGCATGACGCTTACCGCGGATGTTAATATATTAATTGCGGTTATTAAGCGGATATTAATTATAACTTGTATATAGAGGCGAACTAAACAAGGTTCTTGCAAATGTTCAGATGTCTGTATCCCCGCAGAAAAAAATGAACTCCTCATTTCCTAGAACAATGTGATCTCCGCTTTTTATAATATTTTCTCTTGTAGGTTCAATTCGTTTACCATTAATAATTGTACCGTTTCGAGAATTCATATCACTAATTAAATATCCCTCATCTGTTTTGGTAATCTCGGCATGGAGTTTTCCAACTGCAGGATTATTAATGAAATAGTCAACCTGCCCCTCAAGCCTACCTAGCATAAAGGGAAAGTGTTTTAGAATGATAATTTCATTGTTATTACCTAATATTCTTTTTAAATGAGGAATCATAAGATTGCCTGCATTAAGGATCTCCGTTCTGTCTTGTGTCTGATTCTTCTTAGAACCAAAGTAAAATGGTCTGGTATCAATTGTTTTCCTGTTTGAGGAAGGTACTTTTCTTTCATATATAGGCGAATTATTCTCCTTAGAAAAAATGGGTTTTCTCTCTAGTGTAGGGATAGAGTCCTTATTCGCGGCAAGTTCTTTATATGCAGCCGACCCTTTATAATTAGCAGTTTTTCCGGCCACAGGTATAGAAAACGCCTTATTGACATATTCCGCTACTCCAGACTGTACTTTTTTATCCGTTTTTTCCTCTACAACCCGTTCTATTTTTTTATCAGGAGCAAATAATTTTGTATAAACAAGATAAGTCACTGCTCCACCTATTAAAACTACCCCGAATAAGGAGAGGGCAAAATCTGGGTTACTCGGTGACAAAATACCTGATGACATGAGAGCAATACAAAACAAAGCTATGGTGCCGATAACCGAGTATAAGATATAATATGATTTGGCAGGATAACATAACTTCTTTTTTTGTACTGTGCCGACAGCCTTCCGTGGCATTTCCTGCTGAGGTGGTAATTGTCTTTCAAATTCCTTTTGAAAAATAATTTGTTCCTTTTTTGTGTTAGGCACCGGAACTTTTTCTACGCTATTCATTTCATTTAAGTATTTTTTTAGAGTGAAATCTGCAAATTCAGGTGCTTTAAGTAATTCGATGAGCCTCTGGATAAAATTATCCGAAGGTTCGTCTATAAAACGGATATCATTTATTATGGCATCAAGAAGAAAATCTTTTAGAGAATCTAGGTTTTGCGGCTTATCATTAAGGGGAAGATAAACGAATCCCAACTCCAGATTTTGAGGATCTGTAAAAATATATGTACTGTCAAATACAATTCTACTACTATCTAAAAGATATTGTTCCATTACTCCTAACATTTCTACAATCTGTTTTAATATATAAAGGAAATCTTTTCTGCAAAGCTTTCTTCTTTCAAATAGTTTTTTAATATTAACGAGAGAAGTAATATCATACTGAAGACAGATTTCACCGTTTATTTTTATTACTTCACTTTGCAAAAGCCCCTTTATTCGGTTGTTTGCAAGCATTTCCAACTGGTAACGAATCAGTCCTTCTTCGTTAATAAAGTTATATACCAGAAGATTTCTGCCTGAAAGATTCTTATAAATAATATCGTAGTTTTGATTTTTGCCCATTTCAAATTCTCCTTATTTTTATGCGGCTTTATCGACAGCTTCATCATCCCCGGCTGTTTCGTAGTTGCCATAACCCTTTACCAGTCTTACTTCTACATCATAATCCGCTAATTCATCCTTTGCCTTTTGAAATTGTTCAACGGCATAATCTCCTGAGTTTTCTGGTATAATCATTATCACAACACGTTTTACATTTTCTATTGACTTTTCTTTAAGAAAATCCGGTGTATCAAATTCTAATAGACGTTTGCCATGTTTCTTTATTACACTTTTTATAGCAGATGGTTTTTCACTGTATGTTTTCATAAATGGATTAAGAGTAAAAACATCATAATACTCAACCGTTTTTTGTGATTCATTAAATACGTAGGCATCTATTACTGGATATCTTATTGATGTTGCTTGCGCTTGTGCTCCGTTTCCGGCAGAACTTACAATTTTCTGTG
This sequence comes from Clostridiaceae bacterium, assembly GCA_012520615.1. Taxonomy (GTDB): domain Bacteria; phylum Bacillota; class Clostridia; order DSM-8532; family DSM-8532; genus DTU059. The sequence continues at coordinate 16,674 of JAAYNX010000089.1, forward strand.
TTTCATATTTCTCTATTTCTAAGCCACGATCCCAATATCTTTTATCATTATCCATTTTCGTCCAAACACTGGAATCTTCATTATCTACTTTTTCTTCTATTTTTACCGATTCACCCCTTCCTCCAGTCCAAGCGATAATCTTAACTCTGTTGGAAAGCTTTATTTCCGGCAAAAACGCAAAGGCAATCGGAGCCTTAACGCTATAACTTATAACAAGTTCCAGGGATTCTGAGTCCCCAAAAACACTGGTATGCTTAAAATCAATTCCTTTTAGACCACCTTCTATTCCTAACGCTAATGCGGGGTCATCTTTATCTGTTCTTACTCTTTTTGCAAGCTCTTCACCCAAGCTTCCCCGAGCCATGAGACTAACAAGTGTATTGGTAGCATTATAATTTAGCTTTCTGGCAAAGACAGTAACAATCAGCTTTAGCTCTGCTTTAGGGTCTGAAATAATATTCTGTATTAAATCACTGACATCTGAAGATGCACTGGCTAAATTTTCTGCATCGTCAATAGCAGTCATAATCCTATTAATTGAACCAGTCTGTCCGCCGCCACCCGATACTATCTCATTGAAAGAATTAAAGGCGTTTACCAAAGTATCCTTCTGGCTCATTAAAGTACCTTCTGCTTCATCTGCTGCTTTATTTAGCGCATCCGAATAATCCTTAAGGCCAGTAACATGATAAAAATAACTCATATTCCCGTATCTTCGCCCAACCTCGGAAAGCGCATCTTGCATTGTGTTATATATAAAAAACACCCTGATTATATATGCAAGAGATAAAATAACAATCAAAAAGAAGGGTAATACAATTGTCGCCTCAATTGTGGTACTTCCTCTTATTCCGTCCTTTATTTCTGCATTCTTTTTAACCTTAATATCCTTGACTCCATTCAACAGAAATCATCCCCGAATCACCATTTTTAAATATCCACTCAGGTAAGAACCAGGAGTTAAAATCCAGTTCAGCTTTTATAAAAATATATGTTTTATACTGATCCATCGAAATATTATAGTCTTCCGCAACTTCCTGCATGTTTAACTGCATAAGGTCAGCTGTTCTCAGCGCTTTTGTTTCTGCAGGCACTGCCAATAGCATTAGTCGCAAATAATCAACATAATCCATCATAATAAGACGTCCCGTGATGTTATTTCTGCCGCTTTCCCCAGCTGCTCCCAGAATTTTATCAAGCTGATCTTCTGCGGCATCAATCCCTTTATCCAGTAAATCAGTTCCCAGTTCTACAAGCTTTTCCTCCATCTCCCGGTATGTATCTGATTCGAAAATAAATTTTCTTATTTTTTCTTTCAGCCTGTTTTTGAATTGTGCCAATTTTTCCGGTACATATGCCTTAAGGTTTTCCGATATACCTGATACTAAGTTGCTTACAGCTGATTCAAAATTTTTCTTAAAACTATTTAGATCATCAAATGTTATGCCACTAATAAATTCGTTTATAGTGCGCTCGAGCAAAGCTTCCATATCGGAATCAACGCTCCCTGTGGGTTCACCGGTTAAGTCGGTCAAACCGCTTTCAATTGGTGCAAAAGTTTTATCTATTATGCCGTTAATAATTCCGGTAACTGTTTCCTGTACTGCCTCGGAAGCCTGCTCCACCTTATTTTCAATTACATCGGTAACAAGTTTTTTAAAATCTTTTGTCAATATTTCTTTTAATTTGCTTATAGCGTTATCCGCTCCTAGATACCAAGAGGCGGAGGTCTTTATCAAAGGTACCGACTTACCCTTGAGGAGGTAATCAGTATCAACATATGATTCAACCCCCGCCCAAGCAATGAGAATAAAATTCTGCACTATAGGAATGCCAAAAATTGTCCAGCCTGCTATCGCAGTAGCTAGTGACAATGCTGTTGCGACTTTATCCGGATCGGTATATACATGCAGCAGATTAAAGAGTAAGCGTATAGCAAAAATACTTCGCTTGACGCACACTATATTTTCTTTTTCGAATTTATTTCCGAAAAGTATGTACTCGACCTCGGCCTGTTTCATAAAAGTCTTATCAAGGGGTCTTCCCCAATCAATATCATGCTCTATTCCTTCAATTGAGGTAGCACACTTAAAAGCAGAAACGATATACTCGTTCATGTAAAGGCTTTCAATAAGGTTCTCAGCTCCGTTGGCAATTAAACTCTTTATAGTTTCAAATAATTCTTTGATTCTTTCTAATTCAAAGTCAAAGAAATTTTTCTCTTTTTCATTAACAGTATCCAATCCTTGAGCAGGCTGTTCAAATGGATTTTCATTTATAATATTATTTTCGCTTGATTCTAAAATTGCCCTACCTATTTGAATTAAAGCCTCTTCGGAGCTTGTTGCTCCCTTTATCGAAGGCAAGTTCATATATCTCTCAATGAGATTTTCAAGATTCCCGTTGATTCCATCAAGTAAATCCGAATCATCTTCCGGTTCTGCAGCCTCCTGTGCGAATTCACCAATACCATCCCTTACCTCATCCAGCGATCCATCATCATCAGGTTCTTCCTTACTGTCTTCAATCCCTAAATACTTAGCATTAAACCATTTTTTAAAGGCTTTTATTTCGTTTGAATTTGCCTTGGGTTCAAGGTTATAAACGGGTATTTCATAGTAATCTTTCATTTGATCGATAGCTTTTAAATCTGAAAGATCGCCTCTCAATACAGTGATATCTGAAACATAGCTATCATACCCAACAAAACCCTGATAATCTTTATTGTTGTTTTGTGGTTTTTCTTTTACCTCATTAGCAGTTTCTATGACATAATCAAAATCGCTAGATGCCTTACAAAGTTTTAAATAATACCCATTTATAGACTCATTCCATTTCTCCAGTTTTTGTAGATTCGTTGTTAGTCTGCTCCTCGCTTCTGTAAAGGTTTCGACTTTAATTGATTTTAATTGCACTTCTAGGTTTCCCTTTATTGTGTCTGAAACACCGCTTTCATAATCATCTGCATCCTTTTTTAACGATTCTGATTCCTTTTCCAGTTCAGACAATTTAGGAGTCAATTTATCTATTAATTCAATAACATCACTGGTGTACATTATATGGTTTGATACATGATTCATGAAAATGGCTATATCAGCTGATGCTACATCGTTGCTTAGTCTAGCATCTATAAGATTTGTGATAGCTTTTGTAAGCCCCTCATCAATAATTTTCTTGTAGCCGAGTATTTCTTTCTCCAAAGGGTCTAATATTGCACGGGCTTCATCATATTCATCTTTGATAGAGTTATATTCATCTCTTAACTTGGCGATTTCTTCCTTTAATGATTCTATTTTATCATCGTCATCGTCATCATCGTCGTCTTCACCATCGTCATCTGAATCATTTTCCTTTAAATCTGCCAACTCATCCCTTTTTTTCTCCAGCTTATCATGTGCTTTATCAAGCTTGTATTTTAAATCATCACATTTTTCTTTCGCGCTGATATAATCATCATAGATTGCAATATAGCCTTCCCTGGCTTCTTTTACAGGTTGAACCTGTTCATTTGCAATTTCAATAAGCTCTTTTGCTTTTTTAACATATTCGGATGCATTTGCAATTGATTTATCTTTTAATGTTGTATCTGGAGTTTCCACTATATGATTAAATTTGATTAACTCATCCTTAATCATACAATATATATTGACAAGATCGCTTCTTATATCGTTCATGAGCTTATCAAGGGACATCTTCCGCTCAATCATATCCCCTTCTTTTGCAAGGTCTATCATAACTTTTATTTTTTCATAGAATTCCTGAACTACCTGCACAGGAGCACGATACTTAATAAACTCGGCAACCTGCTGCTGGAGTACAAAAGGTTCACTAAAATTGTAAAAAGGAATGGCCTTTACATTTAAAACTTTAAATTCATAAAGATCAGAGAATCCTTCCACTGCTGCTTCAGTATTTAGATTCGCAGAGAGAAGCTCATATATTTCTTTTTCCATGTTCTCAATATCTCTTGGATGTATAGCAAATAGTCCGTACTGTTCCTTAAACTGCCTGTCATAAGCGGCCAGAACAGATTCAGCACAGGTTTTTAGGGCTATTTTCGCTTGCTTTTTAGCCAATGAAAAACGGGATATATCTATTAGCATACATGAAAGAGGAATCAGTACCGCTAATATAATACATAAAAAAACTGTTATACTTCCTCTGGGTTTTAAAAACATACTAATCTTCCTATTCCTTTATTAGTTTTTCAAGATTCTTTTTCAATGGTTCAATCTTCTTAATAAAATTCTGATATAAATCTGTTGCTCTGATTAATTGATAAATATAATCTGTTGTATTTATCATATCCTTAGGATCATATACCAGCGACTGGGCATGCCCCTCAATAATCAAGCAATCTTTAATACCAATCAGTTTAAAAAGGTTATACATAGGCATTTGATAAGCGGCTTTGATTTTGACATTCAGAACAGCCGGCAATCCCGGTTTAACATCAACATCCACAACCAGATTAGGTTCGGTGTTGCCGGAACCTTCCTTTGGAACATATGGTTTCAGAAAGCCTACGTCCTTAATATGTTCTTCAATATATTCTTTAGCTGCATCTTCCTTACTTTTGCTGAATAACAGCTTTAAATTCCAGTATACTTCCCTGCTTTCATAAGTTTCTCTTTTATATACACCTGAATTGATTTCATCAACAGGAAGCGGTTTATATCCCCATTGTCTGGACAGGCTTTGAGTCACATCTTCCGCCATATTTTGAATAATTGCCTTTTGATACAGAATCAAAAATACTACGATACATATAAATACACAGATAAAAACAATGGGCAATAACAAGGTATATTCTAGCGTTGAGTGTCCGCTTATAAATCGTCTCTTTTCCGTCTTCATTAAAATACACTCCTAAACTCAAGAATTACAGGGGCAACACAAATCAGAACCACAGCCAGAAACATAATAGATAGGGGTATCATCAACTTCGACGATGCCTTTTCTCCCATTTGTTTAGCCACGTTTTTTCTCATTTCCCAGCATTCTGTCCCCATTCTTTTAAGTTCAAAGAGCATTTGATTTCCACCGAGTTTCATATTTTGCTGAACAATGCTGACAAAATTCGTTATTTGTTTAATTTTGCATCGCTCGGCAAAATCCATATATGCTTCATACTCAATGGCTCCTGCTTGAATATCCGATATTACGCAATAAAGCTCCTTATATAGAGGTGCATTCTTGTTACTGTCGGCTACAATTCGTTCTATGGCTTGTCTGACATTAAGCCCTGCATTTACTAATAGTATCAGCTTGCTGATAAAGTTCGGAAAGTCTCTTTCTAATTCGAATATTCGCTGCTTATATTGATTATCAAGATTATTGTCAACAAGAAAAAACAAACCTAGCGAAGTAATAGGGATAATAATTAATGCCATATACTCAGAAGCATCAAGTAGACAAAACAACGCCCCTAATATCACACCTAAAAACAGATATAGGATTTTAACAGACCAATGAACCTTTGTATAATATGCTATATAACGGCTGCCATAAAGCATTACAAGCTTTTGATTAAGCATTGTTTGGTATCTACCTGCTCCTGAGAGTTGCAATTTTTCAACAATTCCTAAACAGCCTGGAAGAAACTTCTTGTACGAATATGTTTTATTGTCCAGAGGTTCAAAAAACTCTCTATATTTATTATAGGAAGAGAATTGAAATATACCGTATATCAGAATTGTAATTACCAATATTGCAACACTGATCACCGCCATGTTTTACACCTCAATCTTCATAATTTTACGTCCTATCAATTGCCCCAATAAAAGCATTATCAGAGCTATCGTCATAATAATATGACCGTAGGCAGTTGTCATAAGGGGCTGTAAATAGTCTGAGCTGGAGCTTTTTAAAAACAGAACCAAACCAAAGGGAACAATGGCCATAACCTTTTGTTCGAATTTCTTTCCTGCAATAAGGTTCTGGATTTCATTTTGTATTTCTACTTTTTCCCTGATGGTTTCAGATGTATTTTTAATTACCTCTACTAAATTTCCTCCGGCACGTTTTGAAATCATAATTACATCTGCAAAACTTTTTATATCCTCAATTTTGCTACGCTGTGCCAAATCATAAAAGATTTTTTCTATAGGTTCATTCATTAGAATCTGCTGATTCATTATTTCAAGCTCCATAATGATATCGCTTGTCTTATCGGGGTATATGCCAAGCATTGTCTTATATACATCCAAAAGAGCCGTTTCCATTGATTTTCCCGCCGACAATGACACAGATAAAAAATATAGGGTATCTTTAAACTGAATTGTTAATACCTCTTTTTTCTTTTGAAGCTGTTCTTTCTTTCTAAAAGGTATATATAAAATCCCTGCCAGTGACAAAATTATGGCCAGTATTATGTTTTCATAGAAAATAAGCCCCACTGCAAAACATAAACCCATTGACATAAGCAGAGTTAAGATTAGTTCATCGGGTTTCATTACATAAACATCGTATTGAGGCCGTTTAGCATCATTCTTATTCAAGCTCAACACCCCTTTGCTTTGCCTTGCTCTTATTCACCATAGAATTTCCAGTCCTTCGAAGGCATCCTTTTACTTTTCCATTTTTACTCTCTCCCATCTCCTCAAATAAATAGAGAGGGTTGAGTAGTATTTCTCCGTCTTTATATCCCACAACCTCGGTAATATCCAAAACTCTTCTGGTATGGTCCCTAAGTCTGGTAAGAAAAATAATAATATCCAATGCCGAAGCAATTTGCTTTTTAATTGCTTCAAGAGGTAAAGGTGCTGCCATCAAAACCATGGTTTCTAGCCTCGAAAGCATGTCCAAAGTTGAATTAGCATGCCCCGTAGACATCGACCCGTCGTGTCCTGTATTCATAGCCTGTAACATATCCAAAGCTTCTTCCCCACGCACCTCACCTACAATAATTCGCTCCGGCCTCATACGCAACGAGGTCTTAATCAGCGTTTTCATGCTTATTTCTCCCTTACCCTCGGTATTTGCATTTCGGGTTTCAAGCCGTGCAATATTTTTTATCGATAAAAGCTGAAGTTCGGCCGAATCTTCAATTGTAACTATTCTTTCATCCTTAGGTATGAGTGATGATAAAGCATTCAAGAACGAAGTCTTGCCAGAACCTGTTCCACCACAAATAAAAATATTGTATTTTGCTTTAACCAGCTTTTCCAGAAAAACGGCAACCTCATTAGTAATTGATTCGTAACGAATTAAGTCATCTATATCCATAGGTTTTTCCGGGAATTTTCGTATAGTTACCAAAGGACCATTTAATGCGACTGGAGGCAATACAATATTCACCCTGGAGCCGTCTTCAAGCCTTGCATCGACAACAGGTTCTGCCTCATTTACGCTGCGATTCACCCGCGCCACCATGTTTTGTATAAGGTCCTCCAACCTTTCTTTGCTCTCAAAGACAACATCCGTTTCCTGAATTACTCCGTTTTTCTCAATAAACACTTGGTTTGAACCGTTAATCATGATTTCTGTAATACTTCCGTCTTTTATAAGCGGCTCAATTACATCATGCCTTCTCATCTGATTAAATATGGTATCAACGATGAATTTGATTTCATCAACACTAAAGGATTTGGTTAACTGTTTTGAAAAACAAATACCTTCAATTTGCTCTAAAAGCTGATTATCAAATTTATCAGCATTATAGTTTAATGTAGATTCGTTGTTTAAGACGACTTCTCTTCTTATTTCTTTAATAGTTTCATAAATGTTTGCCATTTACTTATCCTCCGCCTGAATCATGGAATAATACCCGCTACTTTAAGAGGCGGTAGACATTTGTAAACTTTCTATTGCTGTCTCAAGCGCAGCAAGATATTCATTTGAAGGCAGGAATCCTCTCGTATTTCTATTATCCAAATAAGGCAAGGTAATAAAATTGGAATTAGACATATCTAGGTTTACTGATTCTTGTACATTGTTGATTAAATTTATACAAAAAGTAATCTTGTCTTTAAGCCGGTAGCCGTTCTTTTCCTCATATAAACTTATTTGGTCCCCGATTTTTAATAATCTGTGCAAAGACGTAGGATAGTTTAACGCTGAAATGTAAATTTTTTGGGCTTCGTTCAGAAGTATCATGTTGAGCTGGTCTGTCAAATAAGCTCTGGAGATGATTATTTCTTCATATGGAGAACTTTTTTGTATAGATTTTATTAAGGCTGACAATTCTTCCTCATTAAGATTTGTAACATCCTCAGGGTTATTGTGACCTTTCATAAAATAGAGACCTGTTTCGGAATCGTATGAAGTGCAAACTTCAGCCTTTAATGAAAGATTATCTTTTTGGGATTTTACATAGTAGATCATTTCACTTAATCCCTTAGTGTTGTCACAATGAAAATAACAATCGATATTTGAGAATTCATCGAGATTCAAAAAGAAAGTCCGCTTTCCCTTTGTAGCTTTGATATATGCAATTCCTTGCGCTAAAGGGTTCAAAGCATCGCTGCCATCTGCATATAGAACTAAATTTATCTGCCCAAGCCCTGTCTCGTCATTGATATCCTGTGGAATATACTCAGAACAGAGAGATAGTATTTCCTTCATAATTTGGTCTGCCGGCATATATTTACTCATTCCGTTGAAACCTCGAGGTATTAGGCTTTCTGCACAATCCCTCAATAGAAAAATATTCTTTTTCTCGGGCTTTTCGTCCAACTCATTAAATAAGGAAGACGAAATAATAATCAAATCGGCATTATCGCCATTCCGAAACCATTCGACAAGCTTATTTTTATCGGTGAATAATTCTAGTGAAAAACCGGAAGCTTTCTTCTTTTGAAGATATGTACTGAATTTTTCGAGAAAAATAGCATCACTATCTGCAATAACCAACCTAATTTGTGACATATTAGACCACCTTATGACAATTTTTACACCCCTTGTTATTACATATATTACATTACTTTTCACATAATGTCTACTATTTTATAATTTTTTATCTATTTACATAAATTGTCGATTTTCAATATTCAAAAATGTTTCATTCTTTATTCGCGAAGTATTTACTCAGGGCTTGGATAGCATATAAATGTGTCTATTATTGTGATAAACTAATAGGAGCAAAGAATTATATATAGCTGTTTATAGGAGAAAAATGAAAATAAGAATTAATCTTTTTATATTATTAATAATGATTATGTGTATGATTTTATCGTCATGCGCCAGAATAGAAAGTAACGATAATAGTCCAACTCCAACCGAGGTTCCTGATACAAAACCTGATCCGGCACCTGACCTTATTTCCGAGTCCTCTTCCCTTTTAGAGAGAAGCCAAGAACTACTAAACAAAATGAGTATCGAGGAAAAAGTCGGGCAAATGTTTATTGTACGTTGTCCCAAGCAAGATGCTGCAAAAAAAGCAGCGCAATACCATATCGGAGGTTATATTCTTTTTTCTAAAGATTTTAAAAATA
>JAAYNX010000183.1 GCA_012520615.1 Clostridiaceae bacterium
ATAGTTGCTTAGGAGGTTCGGTATGTCAAGGCAAGTTTATATTTTTGATACAACATTAAGAGACGGTGAACAGTCTCCGGGATGTAGTATGAATCTTCAGGAAAAGATTGAAGTTGCAAAACAATTAGAGAGAATGAAGGTAGATGTTATAGAAGCCGGTTTTGCAATTTCATCCCCCGGCGATTTTCAATCGGTAAAATCGATTGCTGATACAATAAAAGATTGTACAGTTGCAAGTTTATCCAGAACTCTGCCACAAGATATTGATAGATCATGGGAAGCTATTAAAAACGCAGTCAGCCCGAGAATTCATGTGTTCTTGGCAACATCCCCAATTCACATGAAGTATAAACTCAGAATGTCGCCTGAGGAAGTATTGGAACGGTCAAAAAAGATGGTAGCCTATGCAAAAAAGTATTGCTCAGATATTGAGTTCTCTGCCGAGGATGCCACAAGAAGTGAACCGGAATTCTTATATAGGGTTTTTGAGGCGGTTATTGATGCAGGCGCCACTGTAATCAATGTGCCTGATACAGTTGGCTATACTACACCGGAAGAATTCTACGAGCTAATAAAGAACATTAGAGAAAACGTTGGTAATAGTGATAAAGCTAAAATTGCAGTACATTGCCATAATGACCTAGGTATGGCCGTTGCTAATACTTTGGCGGCTGCAAGAGCCGGTGCCACCCAACTTGAATGTACCATCAACGGTATAGGTGAGAGGGCAGGGAATGCCGCTCTAGAAGAAATTGTTATGGCAATAAAAACAAGGCCATATCTGTATGATATGAATTTAAGATTGGACACAACCCAGATTACTAGGTCATCAAAGCTTATTAGTAGTATTACTGGTGTACCTGTTCAACCCAATAAGGCTATTGTAGGTGCAAATGCCTTCGCCCATGAGTCGGGAATTCACCAACATGGTGTGCTAAAAGAAAAAAGTACATATGAGATAATTACTCCCGAATCAGTAGGCCTTTCACAAAATAATATGGTACTTGGGAAACACTCAGGAAGGCACGCCTTTGAAGACAGATTAAAAATCTTAGGATATAACCTGACAAAAGACGAGCTAGATGAAACCTTTAATAAATTTAAGGTTCTTGCTGATAAGAAAAAAGTAGTGCAAGATGCCGACTTAGAGGTGCTATTGCAGCATAAAGCGGTTGAGGTGCCCGAAATTTATAAGCTGGACAGATTTGTTATTAATACAGGTAATACCATTACTGCTACCGCTTCTGTTCGCCTAATAAAGCAAAATGGTGAGAATCTGGTTATAGAAGAGGTTTCCACCGGTGACGGTCCGATAGACGCAGCATTTAAAGCAGTTGAAAAGATTGCAGGAGTTACCTTTACATTGGAAGACTACACTCTGCGTTCGGTTACTGAAGGGCAGGATGCACAGGGTGAAGCATACGTTAAGATAAGGTCAGGTGCAAGGATATACACAGGTAAAGGTGTCAGCACAGACGTATTTGAGGCAAGTGTTCTTTCCTATGTGAATGCTATTAATAAAATGATTCATGAGGAAAAACTAGAGGAAGTATTGCCACAATAATTGCTCTGCCTCACACATGACATCGAATGCGGTTCATCTGGATGACTGGGATATAACAATTGCCTGTTCATCTTATATAATTTGAGAGGTATGATGTATAATGCAAAAAGTAATTGAGATATTTGATTCCACTCTACGTGATGGTGCACAAGCTGAGGGCATATCCTTCTCAGTTGAAGATAAGCTGAAAATAGTTAAGGCTCTTGATGAATTGGGTATTTCGTATATTGAAGCAGGAAACCCCGGTTCTAATCCAAAGGATATAGAATTTTTTGAAAAAATGAGGGCCACATCGCTTAAATCAGCTAAATTGACGGCATTTGGGAGCACTAGAAGAAGAGATATATCTGTTGAGGAGGACAAAAATGTTCAGTCTTTGCTTTCAGCAAACACACCTGCAGTAGCGATATTCGGGAAAACATGGGATTTTCATGTAACAGAAATCATAAAGACAACCCTAGAAGAAAACGAAAAAATGGTTTTTGAAACTATTGCATACTTTAAAAAGAAAGGTAAAGAAGTAATCTTTGATGCTGAACATTTCTTTGACGGGTATAATGCAAATCCCGAATATGCTTTTAAAGTATTGAAGGCGGCTGTTGAAGGCGGAGCTGATTGTCTGGTGTTATGTGATACCAATGGAGGCTGTTTTCCGACAAAAGTGTACGATGTTGTTAAGAAAGTAAAAGAAACATTTAAAATCAAAGTCGGAATACATGCCCATAATGACTGTGGAATGGCTGTCGCTAACTCGGTTATGGCTGTTGAAGCCGGTGCTGAGCATGTGCAGGGAACATACATAGGTTTTGGTGAAAGGTGTGGAAATACCAACCTAAGCACTGTCATTCCCAACCTTCAAATTAAAAAAGATCTATACTGCATACCTGAAGATAAAATAAAAAGCCTTACTTATACAGCCAGAAAAATTGCCGAGATAGCAAATATATCCCTTAACAAGCGTGATCCTTATGTAGGAAGAAGTGCATTTGCTCATAAAGGCGGTATGCATATTGATGGTGTGTGCAAAGCAACGTCCTCATTTGAGCATATCGATCCTGAACTTGTAGGAAATAAACGCAGATTCCTGATGTCAGAAGTGTCAGGCAGAAACACTATTCTGGAAAAGATTCGCGAATTTAATCCGGCAATAAATAAAGATTCTGTTGAAACCGAGGCAATAATAAAAAGGCTCAAAGACTTGGAACATCAAGGTTATCAATTTGAGGGTGCCGAAAGTACATTTGAACTGGTCATAAGAAAACAGCTTGGAAAATATAAGCCCTTTTTTGAACTGGAAAAATTCAAGCTTATGACCGAACAGCCTGTCCATTCAAGACATTCGGCATCAGCATTAATAAAAGTGAAAGTAGATGGAAAATCTGAGATAACCGCAGCCGAGGGTGATGGACCGGTCCATGCCTTGGATAGAGCTCTTAGAAAAGCTTTAGAAGTGTTCTATCCTGAACTATCACATGTTTATTTAACTGATTTTAAGGTTCGTGTTATAGATTCACAGTTGGCAACTGCTGCGAAGGTACGTGTTTTGATTGAATCAACAGATGGGGAATCGTCTTGGACAACAGTAGGAGTTTCCACCGACATTATTGAAGCAAGCTGGATTGCCCTGGTGGATTCAATTGAGTATAAGCTATTAAAAGAGCTTGAAAAAAAGATTAGAGTTTATGTATAACAGGAGGAAAAAGTATGGGAATGACAATGACACAGAAGATTCTTGCGGCTCATACCGGACTAGAAAATGTAGTCCCCGGCCAATTAATAGAAGCTGATCTCGATTTGGTGTTGGGTAATGATATTACCACTCCTGTAGCAGTAACTGAGTTTACGAAAACAGGGGTTAATAAAGTCTTTGATAAAAGTAAAGTAGCCATAGTTCCAGATCATTTTACACCTAATAAGGATATTAAGGCAGCCGAACAATGCAAATTGGTACGTGAATTTGCATGCAAGATGGAAGTAGAAAACTATTTTGAAATAGGGCAGATGGGAATTGAGCACTGCCTTATTCCTGAGAAAGGTCTTGCTGTGCCTGGTGATTTAATTATCGGAGCTGATTCACATACCTGTACATACGGTGCGCTTGGTGCATTTTCAACTGGTGTGGGAAGTACCGATATGGCCGCAGGTATGGCAACGGGCAAAGCTTGGTTCAAAGTTCCGGCAGCTTTGAAATTTGTATTAAAGGGTAAGCCCCAAGGCTGGGTATCCGGAAAAGATGTAATTCTTCATATAATTGGAATGATAGGCGTTGACGGTGCTCTTTATAAATCTATGGAGTTTATGGGAGAAGGTCTAATTAATCTATCAATGGATGACAGGTTTACAATGGCTAACATGGCTATTGAGGCCGGAGCGAAGAACGGCATATTCATGGTTGACGAGCGCACTATTGAATATGTAAAAGAGCATTCAACCAGATCATATAAGGTTTATGAGCCGGATTCTGATGCAGTATATGAAAAAGAATATGTAATAGACTTAAGCACAATAAGGCCGACAGTCGCTTTTCCCCATCTGCCTGATAACACCCGCACTATTGATGAAGTAGGCGATGTTTCAATTGATCAGGTTGTTATAGGTTCGTGTACCAACGGACGCATGGAGGATTTAAGAGTTACCGCAAAAATCCTTAAAGGGAAAAAGGTAAAAAAGGGAATCAGATGTATTGTCTTTCCAGGTACCCAGAATATTTATTTGCAAGCGGTAAAGGAAGGGCTGGTAACAGATATTGTGGAAGCCGGAGCTGTATTTTCAACACCTACCTGCGGCCCCTGCCTAGGCGGACATATGGGCATATTGGCAAAGGGAGAAAGGGCAGTTTCCACAACTAATCGAAACTTTGTAGGCCGCATGGGACATGTGGAATCAGAAGTGTACCTTGCAAGCCCGGCGGTAGCCGCCGCCTCGGCCTTAACCGGCAAAATTACAGATCCCGATGATATATAAGCAGAAGGCCCCACAGATATAAAGAATTATGCGCCATCGTCATTGCTATAAATATACTTATAGAACCTTTAGTCAATGTCATGTGTGCCGCTCAGGAATTTCATCCGGAAATTATTTGCGTCGCTACGCAGCCTGCTTGACTTCACGTATGACATCGCCAATGGTTCCTTTCAATGTTAAGCAAGACGAGAACAGGGATCTGTTTGCTTTAACTTATACGAAATCCAATAAAAATAAGGAGGCTGTTATGAAAGCAAAAGGTAAAGTTTTCAGATATCAGGATAATGTTGATACAGATGTAATAATTCCGGCTCGCCACCTCAATACCAGCGACCCTAAAGAATTGGCAAGTCATTGCATGGAGGATATTGATAAGGATTTTATAAAAAATGTGAAAAACGGAGATATAATTGTTGCCGACAAAAACTTCGGATGCGGTTCATCTCGTGAACATGCTCCAATAGCAATTAAAGCTTCCGGTATCTCATGTGTTATTGCCACCACTTTCGCTAGGATTTTTTATAGGAATGCAATAAATATCGGCCTACCGATAATGGAATGTGAAGAGGCCGTTAAGGGAACAGAACAAGGCGATGAGCTTGAGGTGGATTTTGATACAGGTTTGATTCGAAATCTCACAAAGGGCACCACTTTCAACGCACAGCCTTTTCCGGAGTTTATGCAGAAAATTATTGCCGCTGATGGTCTTATTAATTATATAAAGACTAAGTAATGAATTTACATATATCCGCGAAAAAGCTTAAAACAGGAGGCTTATAATGAACTATCAATTAGCAGTTATCCCTGGTGACGGGATAGGTCCTGAAATTGTAGAACAAGCACTAAAGGTATTGGATAAAATCGGCCAATTATATGACCATAGCTTTGCATATGAAAAACTATTGGCAGGTGGATGTGCCATTGACGCCAAGGGAGAGCCCCTTCCAAATGAAACAATAGAAGCATGCAAGAAAAGTGATGCAGTAATACTAGGAGCTGTAGGCGGCTATAAATGGGATACTCTTCCCGGTCATCTGAGACCTGAAAAAGCGCTTTTAGGGTTACGAGGTGAATTAGGTTTATTTGCGAATCTTAGGCCTGCAATAATATATGATGAATTAAAGGACGCTTGCCCTTTAAAGCCTGAGATTATCGGTGACAGTATTGATATTATGGTAGTGCGTGAGCTTACCGGTGGTATCTACTTCGGAGAAAGAGGGCGCCGTGAGGGGAAAATGGGCAAAGAAGCCTTTGATACCGAAACGTACAGTGTAGGCGAGGTTGAAAGAATAGCCAAAATTGCTTTTGAAATTGCAAAGAAACGAAATTTAAAGGTTACAAGTGTTGATAAAGCAAATATTCTTGAAAGCTCGAGATTGTGGCGTGAAGTTGTGATAGAGGTTTCAAAAGAATATCCCGATGTTGCTCTTGATCATCTATATGTGGATAATGCTGCTATGCAACTAATACGAAATCCTCGACAGTTTGATGTTATTGTCACCAGCAATATGTTTGGAGACATTCTATCTGATGAAGCAAGCATGATTACCGGCTCCATCGGAATGCTGCCTTCTGCAAGCTTGGGAGAAAACAGCTTCGGTTTATACGAACCTATACATGGTTCGGCTCCTGATATTGCGGGGCAGGATAAAGCAAACCCAATAGCAACGATTCTGTCTATTGCCATGTTGCTTCGGTATTCATTGAATCTCGAAAAAGAAGCCCAAGCGGTTGAAGAAGCAGTAATTAAAGTGCTTAAAGAGGGGTATAGAACAGGGGATATTATGAGCCCCGGAAAAACCCTTGTGGGTACAAAAAAGATGGGTGAGCTGATAGTTGACACAATAAGCAAGCAATAGTTTTCAGAAAACAACCAATTGGTGAATATTTGGTCGCTGGATAATTGAATTTTATCTAAAACTAAGAAAGGCGTGAATATAATGCGCAGTAATTCAGTAAAAAAAGGCTTAGAAAGAGCCCCTCATAGATCATTATTTAAAGCTCTGGGTTTAACCGACGAAGAAATGCGCCGCCCGCTAATCGGTATTGTAAATGCCAAGAGCGAGGTGGTTCCGGGACATATGCATCTTGATAAGATAGCAGAGGCTGTAAAATCAGGTGTCCGTATTGCTGGAGGCACGCCCATGGAATTTCCTTCAATAGGTGTTTGTGATGGAATAGCAATGGGCCATATAGGCATGCATTATTCATTGCCTTCAAGAGAGTTAATTGCAGATAGCCTTGAATCTATGGCTCTGGCGCAGGGCTTTGACGGATTAGTGCTTATCCCGAATTGCGATAAAATTGTTCCCGGTATGCTTATGGGAGCAGCTAGATTAAATATCCCTACTATTGTATGTAGTGGTGGTCCTATGCTGGCAGGAAGGTCTAATGGCAGCGGAATAAGCCTTACCAATATGTTTGAGGCTGTTGGAGCTGTTCAGGCCGGTAAAATGACCGAGAATGAGCTTTATTCTCTAGAAAACAGCGCATGTGCCAGCTGTGGTTCCTGCTCAGGAATGTTTACTGCCAATAGCATGAATTGCCTAACAGAGGCAATTGGTATGGCACTTCCGGGAAACGGTACTATTCCTGCTGTGTATTCGGAACGGCTGAGACATGCAAAAATGTCGGGTATGAAAATCATGGAGCTTGTTGGAAAGGATTTAAAGCCCAGAGACATTATTACTTCCGATTCTCTACACAATGCCCTTTCAGTTGATATGGCCTTGGGGTGCAGTACCAACAGTATGTTGCATTTACCTGCAATAGCCTATGAAGCAGGTGTACCTTTCGATTTAGACATGGCAAACAATATCAGTGAAGAAACGCCTAATCTATGCAAATTAGCGCCTGCAGGCAACCATTTTGTTGAGGATTTATATGCAGCAGGCGGAGTTTATGCCGTTATGAAAGAACTATCTAAAAAAGGCTTAATAAAAGAAAATAGTATCACGGTTACTGGAAAGACCATTGGCGAGAATATTTCCGGTGTTGTCAACTTAAATCCCGCCGTTGTTCGCACAATTGATAATCCATACTCATCAACAGGAGGTATTGCAGTTCTTAAAGGTAATCTTGCTCCTAACGGTAGTGTGGTAAAAAGAAGTGCCGTGGCTGAAAATATGCTTGTTCACGAAGGGCCTGCCAGGGTATTTGATTCTGAAGATGATGTGATTAAGGCAATTTTAGGTGGCCAAATCAATAAAGGTGAGGTCGTAGTCATCCGCTATGAAGGTCCCAGAGGTGGGCCAGGTATGCGCGAAATGCTTATGCCAACTTCAGTTCTTGCAGGTATGGGGTTAGATGCCGATGTGGCACTTATTACAGACGGACGTTTTAGTGGAGCAACCCGGGGTGCCTGCATAGGCCATGTATCACCTGAAGCTGCCGATGGCGGTACTATCGCACTGGTTCAAGACGGGGACATTATATCTATAAACATGAAAACATGCAGTCTGAATCTAAAAGTATCTGATGAAGAACTGGAACGAAGAAGGAAGAATTGGGCCTGCCCGCCACCTAAGATTAAAACCGGGTATCTTGCCCGTTACTCAAAGTTTGTTACATCAGCCAGCGAAGGCGCTGTACTGAAAGTATAGGAGGATATAACCTTGAAATTAAACGGAGCTGAAATTTTAGTAAAATGCCTGCTTGAGCAAGGTGTTGATACCATATTTGGATTTCCCGGAGGGGCAGTATTAAATATTTACGATGCTCTATACAAATATCAGGATAAAATCCGACATATATTAACCTCCCATGAGCAGGGAGCCTCCCATGCCGCCGACGGCTATGCCAGAGCTTCCGGTAAGGTCGGGGTCTGCCTTGCTACCTCAGGACCGGGAGCAACAAATCTTGTTACCGGTATAGCCACCGCTTACATGGACTCAATTCCAATGGTTGCTATTACGGGAAATGTAGCATTGAATCTTCTTGGAAAAGATAGCTTTCAAGAGGTTGATATTACAGGCATTACCATGCCCATTACAAAGCATAATTTCATTGTAAAGGATGTTAACGACTTAGCGGATATTGTAAGAAAAGCATTCAAAATTGCCAAAGAAGGTAGGCCGGGTCCTGTTCTTATAGATATCCCAAAAGATATTACTGCTCATAAGGCCGAGTATATTCCAAAAAATACAGACGAAATTACACGGTCAATAGAACACATCAGCGACAAAGCTGTTGAACAGGCAATAAATCTGCTTAACAGCAGTAAAAAACCAATAATTTACGCAGGAGGAGGCGTTTCAGCATCAGATGCATCCAAAGAACTATTTGAACTGGTTGAAAAGCTACAATCCCCTGTAACACTAAGCCTTATGGGAATGGGCGCTTTTCCCGCCACCCACGAACTTTATACCGGCATGGTGGGAATGCATGGAACAAAGGCCTCAAACATGGCAGTTACCGAATGTGACCTTTTGGTAGCCATAGGAGCCCGCTTTAGTGATCGTGTTATAAGTAAGCTTGAACGCTTTGCTCCCAATGCTAAAATTCTACATATTGATGTTGACGCCGCTGAGGTAAATAAAAATATTAGTACAGAATGCTACATAATAGGCGATGTTAAAGAAGTACTCAGCCGTATTAACAAAGGAATTGAAACTAACGACAGAAGCGAATGGCTTAGCTTTATAAAAGATTTAAAAGAAAAGTATCCGCTTAGTAAAGACTCGGAGGACTTAACCCCTCAATATATTTTGGACAAAATTTACGAGATTACTAAAGGGGGCGCTATTTTATCAACTGAAGTTGGCCAACACCAAATTTGGACAGCTCAGTACTATAAATTCACACAGCCCCGCACCCTTATAACCTCCGGAGGCTTGGGAACAATGGGGTTTGGTCTAGGAGCATCAATGGGTGCTCAAATTGCCAGACCAGATAAAAGAGTGTTTAACATAGCCGGTGACGGCAGCTTCAGAATGAATTTAAATGAACTTGCCACAACAGTAGAATACAACCTGCCAATTATTGTAGTAATCATGAATAATCATGCTTTAGGTATGGTACGACAATGGCAGAACATGTTCTATGACAAGAGGTTTTCACAGACAACACTTGACAGAGGGACTGATTTTGTCAAATTGGCAGAAGCCTTTGGAGCATGCGGTTTTAATCTGACTAAAAAAGAAGACACTGAAAGAATAATTACCGAAGCCTTGAAACTGAATCGTCCTGTGGTTATAAACTGCGAGATAGACAGAGATCTTAAAGTGTGGCCTATGGTTCCGCCCGGGGCAGCGCTAGAAGATGTTTTAGTAGGAGAATCTGACGTGATTAATAATTGAATAGTTGCAGGCACACCGCAATAGACTGTGCGAATTTTCTTTAGCAATATACAAGTATAGCGGCTATTAGTTGCAAAAGTAATCAAATATTAATATTTCGTACGTTACAGTCATTGCAGGCATTCTAGCCAAGGTGTGCCGTCAGCTCTTAAGCTATTTCTTGACAAACAAAAAAAATCGTCGTAGCATATTAATGTTGGGGGAAGCAGCAAAGCGTAATAGTCTACCTATAAACGGTAGATGTTGCCCTTTACAACCGGTATTCCCCACCATCCGGACTCTTAAATGGGGGTCCTTTTTTGTATAAAGATACAAGGCTTGCTCGGAATAAATAATAAGTTGCTGTTGAAGTTACAGTATAAAGGATAAAGGAACAGACGTACAAATCGGAATAAATAGTAAGTTGCTGTTGAAGGTCTTACGTAAAGAGAGTACTTCTACTTAAGACCTTTTCAAGATGGATGCTAATGGAGGATTAATATATGGGAAGGTTATTTGGAACAGATGGCGTCAGAGGTGTTGCCAATACTGAATTAACGGGAGAACTCGCATATAATTTAGGAAGAGCGGGTGCCTATGTGTTGGCAAGCGAATCTTTACATATGCCGCGGATTTTAGTGGGTAAGGATACCCGTAAATCAGGAGATATGCTAGAAAAAGCTTTAGTCGCCGGAATTTGTTCGGCGGGAGCTGAGGCAGTGATTGCCGGTTTTATTCCCACTCCGGCCATAGCCCATTTAGTAAGAGAACACAAGTTTGACGCAGGGGTTATGATTTCTGCATCACATAATCCTGCCGAATTCAACGGAATTAAATTTTTTAATTCAGAAGGCTATAAGTTGTCTGACGCAATGGAAGACAGAATTGAGGCAATTATTCTAAATAATGCAGAGCAAATACCAAGCCCCCAAGGTGCAAATATAGGCATCACCTCTGAATTGGTCACGGCTGTCGATGATTATGTGGAGTTTGCCATAAGCACCATCAAAGGTGATCTTAAAGGCCTTAAAATAGCCATGGATTGCGCCAACGGAGCATCTTACATAACTTCACCTACTGCTGTTCGTAAACTTGGTGCAGACCTTTTGGTTATCAATAACGATCCTGATGGACTTAATATTAACAAGGATTGCGGTTCAACCCATCTTAGCATGCTGAAGAATTTTACAAGGGACAACTGTTGTGATGTTGGATTAGCTTTTGATGGCGATGCTGACAGAGTGTTATTTGTAGATGAAAACGGAGAGCTTATTGATGGGGATAAGATAATGGCTATTATAGGTCTTTACCTTAAAAACAAGAATTTACTTAAGAATAATACCATTGTAGCAACAGTTATGAGCAATCTGGGATTTGATATAATGGCAAAAGAAAACGGAATCAACCTAGTTAAGACAGTTGTGGGCGACCGTTATGTTCTTGAGAAAATGCTTGAGGGTGATTATACCCTTGGCGGAGAGCAATCGGGGCATATTATTCTTCGTAGTTTCAATACCACAGGAGACGGTTTGGTAACCGCATTGCAGCTATTAGCAATCATGAAGGAATCGGGTAAAAAACTTTCTGAACTTGCAAGTGTTATGACAACATTCCCACAGGTTCTAAAAAACGCAAAAGTATGTAACAGCAAGAAGTATAATTATCTTGATGATCCGATTATTGCCCAAAAATGTAGCGAACTTGAAGAAACCTTCCATGGGGAAGGCCGTGTTCTAATCAGGACTTCAGGTACTGAGCCATTAGTTAGAGTAATGATTGAAGGAAGAGAACAAGAATATATTACCAATAAAGCAATTGAACTTGTAAAGATTATAGAGGAGCGCCTTGCCTAGCCTTAAAGGATAAGGTATGATGCTCTATATAGCAGGAATTATACACTAACATATAAAATTTGAAAATTATAAAAAACATAATTAAACATGAATTGTATTTGATATTTTTTCTAGTATTCAGCGAGATCCTCAGGAAAATGATGAGCGCAAGTGAAAACGTAGCCACCAGTCTGGAACAAGCGATAATAATGATAGCGGCCGTGGCAATTCTTTCTGTTATAGAGCAAATTATTAAAGATAAAGTGAAAAAAATGAAAAAAACTTGCGTGACAAGGATAAACCTATTAGAATAAAATAGAATTGAAATGCGAAGTATCTGTCGGAAAGGAGCATTATTTTTTAGACAGAATAACAAGCGCCAGAACTAAGATTATTCTTAGTTGACGAGGAGAGGGAGGTTATCGAAGTCTTCGGCGGAAACCCTCCGGTGTGCCACCATCGTTAAAACACCAACAAAGAATGTCGGTGACGACAGAGACAGAAAGTGTTAAGTGGACTTATGCATTTCTTTAAATTTCAAAAGTAAATTATATAAAAAGCAAGTGCTGCCTATACAAGCAGTTATTTTTGCTACACATGAGAGTGTCGGTAAAGGATATATGTGAAATATATTCTATTAAGCCTAAGCTATTTATGTGTTTGATTGTATTCGAATTTTTCAAAAAAACCATATAAAGGAGTATGTATTATGTGTGGAATTGTAGGATATATAGGTGAAAGAGATGTTACACCTGTTCTTGTTGGAGGTCTTAAAAAGCTGGAGTATAGAGGGTATGATTCGGCAGGTGTAGCCATATTAAATGATAATAATATTTCTGTTGTTAAAGCTAAGGGGCGCTTGGCATCGCTCGAAGAAAGGCTTAGCAGTACAAAATTAAATGGTCATGTGGGTATTGGACATACCAGATGGGCTACCCACGGAGAACCGAATGATATCAACTCTCATCCCCACCTTAGCAATAATGGAAATATTGCAGTTGTACATAACGGAATTATTGAAAACTATATGCAGCTCAAGGAATTTCTAACGGGAAAAGGATATGAATTCGTATCAGAGACCGATACCGAGGTTATTGCTCAATTGATCGAGTATAACTATAAGGGGGATTTGCTTAAAGCAGTAATGAACACAATGAATGATGTTGAAGGTGCGTATGCTCTCGGTGTTGTCTGCTCTGATTATCCCGACAGATTTGTAGCTGCAAGAAAAGACAGCCCTTTGATTGTTGGGTTGGGTAAGAATGAGAATTTTATTGCCTCAGACATTCCTGCCATTTTGGAATATACCCGGGATATTTATATCCTTGAAGATAAAGAAGTTGTAAGTGTTACAGCTAATGGGGTAGAGATATTTAACTTATTAGGCGAAAAAATACAAAGGGATGTTTTCCATGTTGATTGGGATGTATCATCAGCAGAAAAAGGCGGATACGAACACTTTATGATGAAGGAAATCTCAGAGGAGCCCGGCGCTATTAAAGCAACTTTAAGCCCAAGGATTCAAAATAACCAAATCATATTAGATAAATTTAATGTGGCCGATGAATTCATCAAAAACTGTGAAAAGATTAATATTATTGCTTGCGGAACTGCCTATCATGCCGGTGTAGTAGGAAAATATATTATTGAAAAGCTTGCTCGTATACCAGTTGAAGTGGATGTGGCTTCAGAGTTTCGTTACCGAGATCCTATAATCAATAACAAACAAATGACGATTGCCATCAGTCAATCAGGAGAAACCCTTGATACTCTAATGGCTATGCGGGAGGCAAAGAAAAGAGGATCAAGAACCATTGCGATTGTCAATATTGTTGGCAGTTCAATAGCAAGGGAAGCCGATGATGTTCTATATACATGGGCAGGGCCCGAAATAGCCGTAGCATCTACTAAGGCATATAATACACAGCTTGCAGCTTTATATCTTTTTGCCTTGAACTTTGCTAGACAAAGGGGAGAGCTAGACGAAGAATCATATCAGGATTATATTACTCAGCTTCAAAAACTACCTGAGCAAATTGAGGCCGTACTAAGTGATAGAGAAATAGTGCAGAAGTTTGCCTATAATCATTTCAATGCAAATAGCGTATTCTTTATCGGCAGAAGTATGGACTATGCTCTTTCTATGGAAGGTTCTCTAAAACTAAAAGAAATCTCCTATATACATTCAGAAGCCTATGCGGGAGGAGAATTGAAGCATGGTACAATTGCATTAATAGAGGAAGGTACATTAGTTATATGCCCATTGACCCAAGACCACTTGCTAGAGAAAATGATTAGCAATATTAGAGAAATAAAGGCAAGAGGGGCCGTAATACTGGCAATCACCACCAAAAAGAATGAAGAAGATGTGTCAAAAGTAGCAGATGCCGTTATAACGATACCTGATATGGACTACATTTTTGCCCCAATTGTGGCTGTTACCCCAATGCAGCTTTTTGCTTACTATGTTTCGGTAATGAAGGGGAACGATGTAGATAAGCCGAGAAACCTAGCTAAGAGTGTTACGGTGGAATAGAGGAGAATAAACATTAATAGTAAAAATTCAATTAGATTATATCCAAAATATTGATTTATGTTATACTGATTTTAACTGATTGCGAGTATTCTATGTGAAATTTGTTGGAAAAGGTGAGCATTTATGATTAAGGTAATAGTCGCAGATGATGAAATCAGAGTATGTAACCTAGTTTGTAATCTTGTAAATTGGGAGAGCTTTAATATGAAAATTGTAGGCACTGCCCATGATGGGCTTAGTGCTTATGAATTAATTGAAAAGGAAAATCCCGACCTAATTATTACGGATATTCGTATGCCCGGAATGGATGGATTAACTCTTATCAGCAAGGCAAAAAGTATATGTCCTGAAGCAGAAATTATTATAATAAGCGGCTATAGAGATTTTGAATATGCGCAAAACGCCATACGATACGGAGTAAATGATTATTTGCTTAAGCCTATTAAAAAGGATGAGCTTGAAAATACTCTTTTAAACATGAAGAATGCATGGGAAAAACGTGTAGAAACCTTGAATGAAACTGAAAAGTTAATTGGTCAATTAAAAAGCGACAAAGGCCAATTACGGGAGTTTTTCTTTCAGGATGTACTTATGAACAACTCTGAGGAGTATAGTTTAAGTATCGAAGATATTAATAAAAGATATTGCTTTTCATTTGAGGAAGGAATATTTCAGGCGTTCATTATTAAACTTGACTTTTTATGCTTGGACAAATATTTTGAAAGCTGTACTGCTGTTTTGAAAAGAAAAGTACAAGAAATTTTACATCGAAACTTAAAAGATATTTGCATAGATCAGGAATGCTATGTTAAGCACTGTTGGGTTTTTGGTGTAATGAATTATAAAAAATCCAACATTGAGGCCATACGAAAACAATTCATGCTTATTGCAAATGAGATGATATCTCTAAAAAGCATGTTCCAACAAGTAGATATGAATATTGGTCTTGGCTCTGTACATAATGATGTGAATAGTCTTAAAGAGTCAATAAAAAATGCGATAATTTCAGTAAATCACCGTTTAATAGCTCCTAGCTATATTCGTATATTTCAAAATGAAAAAGCTGGGAAGCTAAATACAACAAAGCTTCTGGAGGATTTTAAGAACAGTATTATTACACCTGTGGAACTATTGGATGCGAAAGCGGCTGAACAGGCTGTAATTAAGTTAGAAAAAAAAGTAATGGCAGAACCAGAGGTAGACGGACATGCCATATATTTGTTTGTTCCCGAAGCCTTTAACTATTTTCTACATGTACTTAGAACTGCCCATACTATTTCAGAGGACCAAAAACAGGCTTCAACAAGGTTTAAGGAAATCTCCGAGCTTTGCGGAAGTTATAAGGAAATATTTGATTGTTTACGTCTTGGAATTTCAAATACACTGACAACTCTTTTTAATGAGCGGCGTCAATCAGTTGCACGGCCTATTAGAAATGCAAAACAATATATCCAAGAGAACTATATGGAGTCTATAACATTGGATATGATAAGTGCAATCGCAGGATTCAATTCAAGTTATTTTAGTGCGCTGTTTAAAAAAGAATGCGGAATGAGCTTTGTGGAATATCTGTCGGAAGTTCGTATCAAAAAATCTAAATCCCTGCTTAAAGAAACCGACTTAAGCATTGCAGAAATATGTTGTATGGTAGGATATCAGGATATAAAGCATTTCAACAAGACATTCAAGAAGATATCCGGTGTTAGTCCCGCTGAGTTCAGAAAATTATACTCTTAATAGAATGGAGCGGCCAAGATGAAAAAGAGAAAGAGCCAGTATATAAACTATAGAATACTATGGTTTTGGGTGGTTTTTAGCATTCTGCTAATACTCACATCGGTAGTTATTATGCGTTTTGCATATTCAGGGCAGATCGTACTTTACACCGGTGCTATATTGTTGGCTTTAATAATTTTGGCATTGATTATTGTGTATAAATATATTTATGTGCCTTACCGCAATACCGAAAAATTATTGAGACTCTTTGTAACCGGTTTTACAATTCAGGATACTTTTAATTTGCGCTATCCTCTAAGTCCGGAAATGGATGCAGCGATAGATAAGGTACATGATATTATTATGACCAAGGAGCTGCTTAATGCCAGTAAACGCCAAGCCCAATACCTTGCTTTACAGAATCAGATTAATCCCCATTTCTTATATAATACATTAGAGGGCATACGAAGTGACGCTATCATTGCCGGGATTGATAATATTGCCAATATGACAGAGGCGCTTGCTACCTTCTTTAGATATAATATCAGCAATCTTGAGAACCTCGTAACTCTTGAAGATGAAATTCAAAATGCTGAAAACTACTTTATGATTCAACAATATCGCTTTGGTGACAGGCTCAGAATGGAGATAGAGTATAATGAAAGCGAAAAGGAAGAAATCATGCAATGCAGGCTATTAAAGCTTACTTTGCAACCCATCGTTGAGAATGCTATCATTCACGGATTGGAACGCAAGATAAGTGATGGACTATTAAAGATTCGTATTGAACTTACTGCATCAAGGTTGCTTATTACAATATCAGATAATGGTATAGGTATGTATGAAGAACAATTAGAAAATCTTAATGCACACCTTAATGCTGCTTTTTTTGAGAGCGACCATTGGGAAAACACAAGTCATGGAGGTATAGCTCTGATAAATGTAAACAATAGAATAAAGCTTTTGTATGGGGAGGAATATGGGCTATATATTTACAGTATAAAGGATAAAGGAACAGACGTACAAATAACACTTCCTCGTAAAATAGATGAAAAAATGCTGCGTCATCTTGAAGTGGAGTAATCCTGAGAAATGAGAATTCTCATATGAAGAACGAAATATTACGTATGGAGCGGGTAACCCTCATTGAAGATGGTGTTACTCTGCTAAACAACTTAAACTTGAATATGTATAAAGGCGAGATTATGGGTCTGTTGAGCATAAATGCGAATGGACAGAGTGCCCTGCTGGATCTAATCTGTCAGAATATACCTATCCACTTTGGGAGAATCTATTTTGATGAGCAGCTTGTAAATTCCCATCGCCGTAGTAGTATGAGTTTTAATCCGGTTGCTATGATTGAAAAGGAATCTTGGCTTGTGGATTTTCTTACTGTATCCGATAACGTTTTTGTTTTAAGCAAAAACTTTAAAAGTAGTATAGTTAACCCTACTGCGCTCAACAAGAAACTTCAGGAACTTACAGAAGAAATAGGTGTTGACATTGATGGAGATACACATATTAATAATCTTTCGGATTTCGAATGTTGTGTTATAGAGATACTTAAGGCCGCCATATCAGGCATAAAACTTATAATATTGCAGGATATAAGCAGTTTTTTAAATGCTAAGGAAATTTCTAAATTACATGAAATAATGCATCACTATACAAAAATAGGCCTCTCCTTCTTGTATGTTTGCAATCAATATGATGAAATATCCAAGCTCTGTGATTGCGCCGCTATTATGGAAAATGGCAAGATTCGCAGTATATTGCGAAAGCAGGATATGGAAGAAAATAAGTTTGATTACCCAATCCTTGTAAGAAGATCTTTAGCTGCAATAAGTAATAAAGAATCAAAATGCGGATTAGAAAGTTGCAAAGAAAGTAATGAGCAGCCTGTATTAAAGATGGAGAATGTATATACAGATAATATTAAAGGCATGAGTTTTTCGGTGAAAAGCGGTGAATGTGTGGTACTATTTGATACCGATGATACCTTTAATGGGGATATTATTGAGAACATTAACGGAAAACCTATTAAATCAGGAACTCTTTGCGTTGATAATGCCCCGTTGCCTGTTTCTATAGAAAAGCATAATACAGCTATAATTCCGGAAAAACCAATACAGAATATGCTGTTCCCGCACCTCAGTTATTTGGATAATATTTGTTTTACTGCCGACAATAAAGTAAACGGGTTTTGGCGGTTACCAAGAATACGTAAGAGCATAACAAATGAGTTTTTTTCTATCGTAGGAGATAATATATATGTCAAAAACATAAATAATCTCAGTATCAAGGAGCTGTATTGCCTTGCATATCATAGGATATATTTTCAACGTCCAAAGGTTGCCATATGCATAAAGCCCTTTTCAACTATCGATTATTCCTTGCGTTTATATGTAGCCGAGCTGATGCAAAAACTATTAGATCGGGGAATTGCCTTAATGATTCTTGAGAAGAACATATCCGAATTACTTCCCTTGGCAGACCGTATGATTCTTGTAAAGGGTGGGAAAATTCATACCGAATTTAATAGGGATCAGCTGCAACTTCTGTCTGATAAAGATATACAATAATCTTCAAAATTCAAAAGTTCCAAAAATACACCCCATAATTCTAAAGAATGTCCCTTATACCTTTACAGATACAATGTTAGAATTCTATTAAAGAATGAACCTTCTATACAACATTGACGCTGTAAAACTACTATTACATAAGGGGGTTAGTATGACGGAATATATTGTGGAAATGAAGCAAATCACAAAGAGCTTTCCGGGAGTACTGGCATTAGATCATGTTGACTTTTCGATCAAACCCGGTGAGGTAATGGCGTTACTGGGTGAGAATGGTGCAGGTAAGTCCACATTGGTAAAGATTTTATCAGGCGTACATACCAGGGATGAGGGAGAAATATACATATACGGCAAAGAACATAAGGGTGATATAACTCCCGTATCAGCACGAGAACTAGGAATTGCTATTATTCATCAGGAACTCAATATGTGCTCTCACTTAAGCGTAGCAGAGAACATCTTTTTAGGCCGAGAAATCTGTAAATCGGGAAGACTGGCTAAAAAGGAAATGAATAACGAATCAGCTAAGATTCTGGATAGATTAAAGATAGATATCCATCCCGAAACTATAGTCGGAAATCTTGCTATATCAAAGCAGCAGATGGTTGAGATAGCAAAAGCCCTTTCAACAGACGCAAAAATACTTATTATGGATGAGCCTACCAGTGCGTTAACCAATAAGGAAATCAAAGAACTTTTTTCAATTATTCGTACTCTTCGAGACGAAGGCCGAAGCATTATTTACATTTCTCACCGTTTAGAAGAATTGCAGCATATTGTTGATCGCGTAACCATAATGCGTGACGGAAAATTTGTATTGTGTGATGATTTCGCCAATTTAACCATGGAGAATATTATTTCAAACATGGTAGGAAGAGAAATCAAAGAGAAGTTTCCCAGAGTGCAATGCCCGATTGGGAAAAAAATTCTTAGCGTCAAAAATCTCAATGCCGGTAGGATGGTGCGAGATATAAGTTTTGATTTGTATGAAGGTGAAATTGTCGGCATTGCAGGGCTTATGGGTGCCGGGCGTACTGAAATGACAAGGGCGCTTTTTGGAATAGACCCTAAAGATTCTGGTGAAATATTTCTAGAAGATAAGGAAGTTAAAATCAATAAACCTTTAGATGCCATTAATAACGGAATTGTCTTGGCACCGGAGGATCGAAAGAAGGACGGACTTTGCACCGGGCTTTCAGTACGTGATAATATTGCCCTTCCAAATCTTGATATAATATGCAATAAGCTTTCGGTAGTAAACCACAAAAAAGAAACTGAGATGGTTGATGAAGCTACAAGTAAATTCTCAATTAAAATGCCCAATTCAGATGTTAGCGCTGCAAGCCTTTCAGGCGGAAATCAGCAAAAGGTTGTTGTTGCGAAGTGGTTGGCGAGAGATTCCAAGGTTGTCATATTTGATGAACCAACAAGGGGAATCGATGTGGCAGCTAAAGTAGAGATATATAATCTAATGAATCAATTAAAACAACAAGGTATTGGAGTCTTGTTTACATCATCTGAAATGCCCGAAATACTAGGTATATCTGATCGCATGATTGTTATGTGCGATGGAAGAATTACAGGTGAGCTTAATACAGCCGAAGCCACACAAAACAAAATTTTAGAATATGCTACACGCTTCGAGAAAAAGTTGGAAAGCGAACAAAGTGCTTAGCAACAGGAGGTGCCCATACATATGGAAACACAAGTAAATAACAAAAAAACAAATTTACTTAAAAGAATCATGATGACTCGCGGAATGGGGCAGGTTATCACGGTTGGTAGCGGTTTGATAGTGTTGTGCATTGTCTTTGGTATGATTAATCCTAATTTTTATTCCAGTGCCAACGTTACAAATCTACTAAGACAGATAGCTCCGATTCTGCTTATCGGTGTTGCACAGTCGTATGTACTCATTACAGGAAATATTGATCTTTCAATTGGTTCTGTTGTAGGTATGAGTACAATGATATCAGCAACGTTAATGTCAAAGGGTTATATGTCACCGATACCTGCAATGTTAATAACACTCTTATTTTGTTTGCTTATTGGAGCGACAAACGGTTATCTGGTTGCAAAATGCAAGCTCCCACCTTTCATTGCAACTTTGGGTACTATGACTATTGCCAGAGGAATAGCGCAAATAGTCAATAATAACTACAACACAGACTCAATCATGAAGTTTTTTCCAGAAGAAGCTCAGACTTTTAAAAACTTCTTCTATTACGGAAAGACTGCAGGCCTCTATAATACCATTTGGATAGCTATAGTATTTTGGTTCATTTTTAACTTTCTATTAAGTAAGACAAGAACCGGGCGCCATATTTATGCAGTGGGCAGTAACATAGAAGCTGCCAGATTATCGGGCGTAAATATTGTATACACAACTATAAAAGCATATTTAGTAAGCGCGTTTTGTGCATGTATAGTCGGATTTATAACCTGTGCCACAGTAGGACAGGGTACGATGGATGCGGGTACAGGTTATGAAATGTATGCAGTTGCAGCTTCGGTAATAGGTGGCGTTTCTACTCTTGGTGGTCAGGGAATACTTCTAGGCACAGTTATAGGCGCATCGGTTTGGGGCGTATTGCAAAACGGATTACAATTTGCCGGAGCACCAGTAGCTATTCGTAATATTGTAGTTGGCGTAATAGTTGTAATGTCCGTTTTGGTAGATATTGTAGTCAGGTCAGGCAGGAGACGCAAGAAGAATGTTCTTGCTAAATATTAAGGTTAGAACGTGTAACACGTTTTAATATTCCACTTAAAAATAATAGGAGGATGTGCTATGAAAAAAACTTTAATCTTGTTATTGAGTATCGTACTTGTACTCGGAATGATTACAGGTTGTGGTGCTCCAAAGACTGAGACAACCGGTGGTGGAGAAGCGTACAAAATATTCTTAATCACCATGGATCAGATGGACCAGCACTGGACCAATGTAGATGCAGGCTGTAAAAAAGCTGCTGCTGAAATTGGAAATATTGACTACAAGTGGACAGCACCTGATGTAAAAGACGACGCAAAACAAATAGAGATGATTAATAATGCGGTAGCAAATGGCGCAAATGCGATTCTGCTGGCTGCAAACGGCCCGGAAGCTGTAAATGACGCTTTAAAAAGCGCAAGCGAAAAAGGTGTAAAGATTGTATATGTAGACTCTCCAGCTACTTTCGAGCCATTTGTTCAAACACTTAGCACAAACAATGAAGCTGCCGGTGAAAAAGCGGGTCAGACCATGTTGGATGAACTTACAAGCAAGGGTATAACATCTGGTAAAATCGGAGTTATCAGTGTTAATGCTGCAACAGATTCTACCGTAAAGCGTGACAATGGTTTCCGCTCAGCTTTTGAAGGCACCGATTTTGAACTATTGGAAACACAATACTGTGACGGTGATGCAGCAAGATCCAAGGATGCAGCTTCCGCATTCATAGTAGACGGATGTGTAGGTATATTTGGTGCCAATGAAGGTTCTACCGTTGGTGTAGGAAATGCTATCAAAGATGCCGGAGCAAATGTTATTGGCGTAGGTTTTGATAAATCCGACAATATCATAGAACTTATTAAAGAAGGATATCTATTGGCAACTATGGTACAAAATCCTGAAGTTATGGGATATGAGGGACTCAAAGTTGCAGTTGAGGAGTTAAAAGGAAACAGCCCATCTCAAAAAGTTATTGATACTGGTGTAACTGTTGTTACAGCAGCCAGCATGGGTGCATCTGCTCCAAGTGCCACATCAAAAGACACATACAAAATATTCCTTATCACTATGGATCAGATGGATCAGCACTGGACCAATGTAGACGCAGGTTGTAAAAAAGCAGCTGCTGAACTTGGAAATGTTGATTACAAATGGACAGCTCCCGACGTTAAAGACGACGCAAAGCAAATCGAAATGATAAACAACGCAATTGCCAATGGCGCAGATGCAATCCTTCTGGCAGCC
>JAAYNX010000059.1 GCA_012520615.1 Clostridiaceae bacterium
ATACTAACTTCATCTAGAGAAAGTGTGTCATATACATGGAAAGCAATACTTCCACCCTTTATCATCTTTGACGGTCTTCCATGTTTAAGAGCTTTTATTAGCCCGGTTTTTTCATCATAACTTATGGAAAAAGTAGGTGCTATCACCAATTTTACCGGCTGGGTTGCCTTAATCACTTCACCATAAACATTCATACCGTCAATACCCGGATCCCCCTTATGAAGCTGAGCTATGGTCTGCCCAGGATTCACAGAATCATAGTCGATAATATTCCTATAATCAACAGTACCCTGTTTATTTTCCTTAATCTCAATGGAAGGGGTTTCACTAAAGAAATATTCTACCCAATCATCAGTACCACTTACAGCAGGCTTCCCTTCTGCTATTAAATATCGTCCCGGTGAATTTTTCTTACAAATCTCTTCTATGGCATCTTCGTTAATTCCATATACTATATTGTGTTCATTCAGATATTCCAGTAACTTATCTTTCGTTACTTTCTTTGTTTCAAGTTCAACTTGCCTAAGCTCGATATCAAGTTTATTTAACGGATAAGTATCAACAATAATGTTTTTTACGATTTTGGACGGAGTAAAGTAGCCATATGCTGTCAATTTATCTTCTGATAGCTCAATGTCAATTTCAAATTCCTTTTCAGTTTCTAATGGGATAAGTTTTATTTCATCTTTTTCCGAGACAGTAGTAAGATGGTTGACTTCAATTCCGTTTATTAAAAGTTTCACACCTTCACAGGGATTAATCAATGGAGGTATGCCATACTTTGCCTCATCCTTAACATAAACCCTTCCGTTAAGAATCCAAACCAACCCGTCAAATTCACTATTATTAGTATTTCCTATATGATTGTCCCCCAAGTTATAACACCTGCTTTTTAATAATTGTTTACATAACAAATAGTATCAGCAAACACTCTATTTGACTAATACTTCCTCTTATATCTACGAAATCGCCGGTTTTAACTTTTAATATATTATTATTACCCTAAAAATACATAGTTAAAATAAAAACTTCTTGCAGCTATGTACCTTTGCTAATATACAGGCATCAATCATTTGTGAGAAGACCCATCAAGCTTCTTTTGTATTCGTTGAATTGTGTGCACAGAAGCATATCCCTAGTTCTAGGGCGCTTAAAGTCAATACATATCTCTCCCACTATTGTTCCCGGGATATTACTCATTGCTATCACACGGTCTGACAGGTAAATAGCTTCGTCAATATCGTGGGTAACAAAGAGGACTGTTTTTCTATGTTTCTCCCATACTGAAATCAGCCAGTCTTGCATCTGCATTCTAGTAATCTCGTCCAAGGCTCCGAAAGGTTCATCTAGAAGCATTATTTCGCCGTCCATAAGATATGTTCTTAAAAGTGCCGCTCTTTGCCTCATGCCCCCCGATAACTGGCTGGGTCTGTAGTTTTCAAAGCCAGCCAATCCAAACTCTGCAATAAGGCTTTTTAAATTCTCTTTAGCCGTCTTAATATTTCCCTTTCGTATCTCAATAGGCAGTAATATATTTGAAATCATTGTTCGCCAAGGTATCAGACAATCCTTCTGGAGCATATAGCAAACAGGAATCCGTGTGTTTTTTGGGTTTTTGCCCCTTAATGAAATACTGCCTTCATAATCATTGTCAAGGCCCGCAATTAACTTTAACAGTGTACTTTTACCACACCCGCTCGGACCTAAGAGGGAGACGAACTCGTTATCATCTACCCTCATATTGATGTCTGAAAGCACCCCAAGACCTTCCCTCTCTCTATCCTCCGGCCCGTAATAAACTTTATTCAATTGTGTTATTTCAATTATTTTATTCATTTTATCTTCCAGTTTCGGTTAGTCATTGTATAAATTCATTCGTATAGGCCTTCGATACATCTATAGCCTCAGATATAAAGCCGTTTTCAAACATCCAGTCCGTATAACGCTGCCATACCTCTTGTTTTTGTAATCCCCATTTATCGGCATCTTCCTTGTAACGTGCTGAAAGAAACTTTTGGCTCGTAACAACAAGCTCTTTATTTAGCTCTGGAACCTCAGCAACCAAGATATCTGCGGCTTCTTCAGGTTTTTCGATAGCAAATTCATAGCCTTTTATAGTAGCCTTCATAAAGCTTTCTACAAGTTCTTTATCTTCACTCAATATCTTTTCATTTGTTATTATAACAGGTGTATAATAGTCAAAAACTGCTGCTTCTTTGCCTAAATCAATATAATTCAGTTCCATACCTTTTTGTTTGGCTTCTATTCCTGCCCAGCCTTCGAATATCCAGGCAAAATCAATCTGACCACTTGCGCTTGCTTGGAAAAAGTCAGCATCGCCTGTGGTAATAATCTCAACCTTGGAAAAATCAGCCCCGGCCTGTTCCATTAGGTATTTTATAGTAGCTACTTCAATATCTGAACCCCAGCCACCATATTTTTTTCCCTCAAAATCCTTAGGTGAAAGGATATTTTTATCCTTAAGGGAGGCAAACCCGGAAGTGTTATGCTGTATAACTGCAGCTATGGAAACCAATGGAACACCTGATGCCCTTGCGAATGTAACCCCCTCCTGATAACTGATACCAAATTGTGCAGTGCCTGCCGCCACAATTGTATCACTAGACCCTTCCTGAGGTTGAATTATTTCTACATCAAGCCCCTGCTCCTTATAAAAACCTTTTTCCTTGGCAACATAAATCCCGGTATGATTGGTATTTGGTGCCCAGTCCAATACAAAAGTTACCTTTTTATCAGTTTGAGCTGGAGCTTTTTCAGCGCAGGCAGTAAATGATAGTGACATAACCATTATCAGTAATACCAGAACTATTTTATTTATTTTTTTATTTGTATTCATTTATTTCATCCTCACTTTTTACTAATAAATAATATTCTTCGTTATTTTTCTTTCAATTATTTCAACAAGCTTATACAACCCCATACTTAATAGGACAATTATCAACACATCAGCAAAAAGCACAGCTGTTTTAAAGCTTGTCATAGCACGAGTCATATAAATTCCAAGACCTTTTTGAGCACCCACCCATTCAGAAATGACTGCTCCCATTATGCTATAGGTTACCGCTATTCTTAATCCTGCAAACAATCCCGGTAAGGCCTGGGGAATCCTTACTAAAAGAAAGCTCTTCCATCTGCTAGCACCCATGACACTTAACAATTCATCCATGTCTTCGTCAGTTTTTAGAAGACTTTGAGTAAATGCAACCGTTATGGGAAAAAAGCACCCTAAAATTATAATCAGAACCTTTGGCAAAAGTCCGAAACCAAACCAAATGGCAAAAAGAGGTGTCAGGACTATAAGCGGTATGGTCTGGCTTATAACAAACAAGGGGTAAAACATTCTACGAATAATATTGTAATAGCCCATTAAAATTCCGAGAACCACACCTAAAACAACTGCTATTCCAAAACCAATCAAAGCCTCGCTTAAAGTTACAATAGTATGTGATAATAAAAGAATTCTCTCTTTATAAAGGGCTTTCATCACGTCGACTGGCCCCGGCAAAATATAAGGCTGTATTTTTAAAATATCAACCGCTAATTGCCACAGTATAATAAAAAGACCTCCGAGCAAAAAAGGTAAACCCTTGAGACCGACATCGTTGCTTTTATTCTTTTTTTCTGTACTTTTCGACTTTTTCATTTATGGTGACACCCTCCGGCTTGTAATCAATCTTTATCATAGAAATCACCCTTGTGGCACCTTCTTTGACGCATACATTCTGAGCTTTTTTAATGATATCCAGCAGCTCATCCAGTTCTCCTTCAATGGTTGTTTCCATAGGTCCGACCTCGTAAATTAATCCACTTTGCTTTATCATAGCTATTACCTTATCTACAACAGGATAAACAAGATTCTCTGCTACATTGGGAATAACCTGCAGGCTTAAATTAATTTTCGACATTTTTCTCCTCCATTCTTGGGAGTTTTGAGAGTACCACAACAATGTAAAAGAATTTAGGCGATTTTTCAGCTTAAAAAAACAAATACCGCCCATCAGAGGCGGCAATAAATCATTCTACATTGAGCATTCCCTCCGCTGGTGTTAACCAGATCAGGTTCTAAATGGTCGGGATAATATGAATCCCCTCTCAGCCGCTTAACACGGCTCCCACATGCAATATATTATTATGGCTATTTTACTTTAATGGTATATTGCATGTCAAGGGTTATAATTTTTTCTAAACAGTAATAAACATTAGTTCGTACATAAAATTTTAGCCTATTGTTTACATATTTTATAGTAGCTCCGGTTCAGCCTCCCGTTCAGACACCTGCTCAGAACGTAGCACCACAGGAACCAATCATTCAAGCTCCGGTTCAAGCTCCTGTTCAACCCCCGGTTGAAGTTCCGGACGAAACTGCTCCTGCGGTTCAAGCGTCAACAGAATCCCAAGCTGATTCAGAAAACAATCCAACATAAATAGCATTTATGAAGCAATTACAGACATCTCATAATTATTATGGGATGTCTGTTTTTTGTGAAAAGCAGATTTTCAGATGGTAGGGGGAATTTTTAATCTAAAGGTATTAAATCACAACAGGGATAGATTTTCCTAATGAAATATAATCCTTACCTACATAACAATCAAAGCATAAAACATGAACGCCTGATCCAAACGCCTTTTTTAGCTCATCCCCAAACTGTGGATGGGTTTTAATATTTGGAGAAAAGGATGTTACCCCTTTCATCTGGACTATGAAAACAATATAGGCTTCATAGCCCTCTTTTGCAGCTTTCTCTAGCTCAATTATATGTTTAACCCCGCGTTGGGTAGGTGCATCAGGGAAAAGGGCAATATTATTCTCTTCCAAGGTTACGCCTTTTACTTCAATAAAAGCCTTTTTCGTATCTGTTTCCAAGTAGAAATCGAATCTTGATTCCTGGAATTGCTTTTCCGGTTTAATCAATAAAGGCTTTTCAATATTAAAAAGTAACAAATTACCATTTCTTAACGTTTCTAAAAGTACTTTATTGGGAGCCATACTATCAATATTAACAAGCCTGTCCCCTTTTTCAACGGCAATCAATGTATAGTCTGTTTTTCGCTTTTTTTCTGTGTCTGATACCTCTAAGTATACTCTTACACCTTTAATCAGAAGCTCTCGGCACCTGCCTGTGTTGCGCACATGAGCTTTTACAACCTTACCGTTTATGTCACAAATCGCAATAAACCTGTTGGGGCGCTCTATAAATATTGCGTTTACCACATTTTTGTATTCCATTAAAATCTCCTTATTTAAATAACCGTCCTATGTGATTTTAACACAATTCCTGCGGTATACTATATTTTTTATTGTCTTGACACTTATTACAATACTTATTATAATAGTTTTAATAAGTGTTGTAATAACCAAAAGGACTTAATTAAAATGGAAACATCAAAAGTAAAACAACTAAATACTAATCTTATTAAGGCTATTCTAAAAACCATGCCGGGTAAAACTAAGGCTGATATTGCTGATGCGACAGGTCTTAGCCAAGCAACATGCAATACAATACTTAATGAATTAGTTTCAATCGGTGAGGTTCTGGAACTTGAACGAGAAGCTTTCGGTGGGGGAAGGCCTGCCAAGCGCTTCATGTATAACGGCGACTATGGCATGGTTATCTGCCTTTATATAAGCAATGATGGTAAGAAGCCAGTTCTCACTTATGCAGTAGCTAATTTACTTGGTATTTTGAAAGAAGAAAGAACCATTCAAAAAAAGTCTGTTGATTATTCCACAATAGAAGAGCTTATAGGAGAACTAGTAAGTAAATACAAGAATGTCAAATCTGCGGCAATAGGCATACCCGGTGTTGTTATTCAACGGGCGATTATAGACATCTGCGATATTGAAAGTCTGGTTAATTGCCCTATGGCAGAAAAGTTACAGGATAAGTTCGGTATAAAAGCATCCCTTGAAAATGATATGAATTTAACATCCCTAGGGTACTATCAGCAGCATAGCTATGCCAAAGACACATCTATTGTGGTTATTAATTTTTTAAATGATATTTGCCCGGGATCAGGTATTATAATTAACGGAAAGATCATTAGCGGGTATACAAATTTTGCCGGTGAAATATCCTATCTCCCCTTTGGCTATAACGCCAGTTCTTTAAAAGAGCGCAAAGAAATCATTGATTGCGTAGTTAAAACAATTTGTTCAATCTCAGCCTTAATAAATCCAGAAACCATTATGGTTACCGGTGGCTTAATAACAGAGGATATGATAGACGAAATAAGGAGCGGTTGCATAAACACTATTCCCGAGCGACATATGCCAAATATTATTTATCAACACAATATTCATGACTATTACATTAAAGGGTTGACGGCTATGGCTTTTGAAAGTCTGCCGGACTATTTAACAATTGAAAATCTTAACAATACAAAGGAGTTACTATGGCTACTTACCTAATCATCATAATATATATTGCTTTTATTTGCTTAGGACTTCCCGACTCGCTACTTGGTTCAGCATGGCCTGCAATGAGTCTTGAATTGAGTGCAGGCCTTGATACCGGCGGAATAATTTCAATGGTTATAACAATAGGTACTATTATCTCGAGTTTATTAAGCTACAAGCTAATAAACCGATTTGGAACAGGTAATGTAACTATTTTTAGTGTATTGCTCTCGGCAATAGCTTTAGTGGGTTTCTCAATATCCCCCTCCTTTATATGGCTTATAGTTTTTGCAATACCGCTGGGTTTAGGCGGCGGATCAGTTGATGCTGCCCTCAATAATTATGTGGCGCTTAATTATAAACCCCACCATATGAGTTGGTTGCATAGCTTCTGGGGAATTGGAGCAACAGTGGGACCGGTGGTAATGGGATATTTCATGAAAAAAAATAATAATTGGAGAGGCGGCTATTTATCAGTGAGCATGATGCTTTTTATGCTCATTACTTTACTTTTCTTCACTCGATTTCTATGGGTG
Organism: Clostridiaceae bacterium; assembly: GCA_012520615.1. Taxonomy (GTDB): domain Bacteria; phylum Bacillota; class Clostridia; order DSM-8532; family DSM-8532; genus DTU059. The sequence continues at coordinate 6,955 of JAAYNX010000059.1, forward strand.
AAAACATCAGTTAGCTCTACAAAAACTTCATCAGATGAAGAAAATACACAAGAAATAGCCGGGAATGGTTCAATCTTTAAAGTGAAAGGCCTTAATTTATCACTATTGTCTTGCTTTTTCTATTGTGGAGCAGAAATGACGGCCGGTCTATGGGGCAGCAGTTTCCTTGTATATATAAAGGGTCTATCCCCTTCCACAGCTGCAAGCTGGATATCCCTCTATTATGCAGGTATCACCGTTGGAAGGCTGTTAATAGGTTTTGTATCAATGAAGATAAGCAGTAAGATGCTTATTAGAGCAGGACAACTTGTGGCTTTATCAGGTGCAATACTATTATTATTGCCTTTTTCATCATCGTTGTTTTCACTTACCGGGCTTATTCTGATTGGCCTTGGGTGTGCGCCCATATACCCAAGTATACTGCATGAGACACCAAACCGCTTTGGTCAGGCAAACTCTCAGAGAATTATGGGCCTGCAAATGGCATCAGCTTACACCGGAAGTACTCTTCTTCCTCCGTTGGCAGGCTTTATCGCCGGCAAGATTAATTTGATTGTTTATCCCGTAATGTTACTTATATATATTGTAGGAATGTTAATAAGTTCAGAATGGATCAATATTGTCCTGCAAAATAAGATTAAGCAATCTACGTAAATGTTCGTATATAGCAGTGATTTGAGAAGTGGAAAAGCCTGTATTTTTACAGGCTTTTCCGCTTTTTAAGTATAGTGTACATCTATATCTCACTATTAATCTATTTTCTTAAAGTAGTTGGTAAATCAGTCATATCTCCGTCATAACCAAACTGGCCCATATTTATTGATGGCTTTGTTTTACCGTGGAAGTCGCTTCCACCTGTTACTACAAGATCGTATTCATGCGCCTTGGAGGCAAAATATCTGTTCTGCTCAGGCGTATGGTAGCTGCTGTATGCTTCAATCCCCTTGATCCCAAGTTTGACCATATCTTCAAGCATATGAAGCCTAGATTTAAGATTATTGCCGGGATGAGCCAATACCGGTACTCCACCGGTATCCTCAACAAGGTTGATAGCATCCTTTAGGGATATGTATTCAATATGAACATAAGCCGGTTTACCCTGTGAGCAAATATCCCAGTAGAAATTAACATAAGGGTTATCGCTTCTAGAACCACCGGGGTAATAAGGCTTTAATAGAGGATTATTTATATTTTCCGGTTTGTTAAGGACTATTTCTGCAATGATTTCTCCTGTTACAAAACCATCCTTTGCCATTGAAAGCGCTTCATCGGTATCAATATCAATCCCTAATTCACGGACCAGACGGATTCTTTCGGTAGCCGCTTTTATCTCCTGATTTCGGATATCCTCATCGATTTTTGAATACTTTGGAGATTTATAATCAATATAGTACCCCAATAGATGAAAAACAACATCTTCATATATGCAATCCAGCTCTACTGCAGGTATTACTTCAATCTTAGCAGGCTCTGCAGCATGAATCATCTCTTGGACACCAGCTGTTGTATTATGGTCAGTAAGAGCAATTGTCTTAATACCGGATTTCTCAGCAAATGAAATAAGAGCTGCGGGAGAATACTCCCCGTCGCAGCTATAAACTGAATGCATATGCAAATCAAAATCAGACATAAAAATACTCCTTTTTAAAAGTATTGGTAGCAGTCCTTGAGATTTTTAGCATCAAAATCTTCTAAAGGCAAGAATACCTTACAGTCTCTTCTGGAAGACTCATACGAAGCACTTATAACCTGTGAGGTGTTCCACTCTTTTTGGAGAGTATCCAAAGCCTTTTCACCGTTCATTACACACTTAACAAAACAATCAATTTCTTTTTTAAAGCTGTCCATATGTCCGGGATAAATAGTATTAATATCTTCGGTAGATGGAATATCAATTTTTATTTCTTCTTTTTTATCTCCTATATACATAATAGCCATAGCATCATCAGGTGAATATGAGCTAAAAGTGAAGTTAATCTGTCCCTTATCACCAAAAATACGGCCTTTATAAAGCATTCCTTCACGGTCAAAATAACTTGCACTTACATGTAGTGTAGCACCGTTTGAGTACTCAACCAGATTTAGAGTAAAGTCCTCCACTTCTCGTCCGGGAAGTATAATTTTATTATTTGATGTTACGGCTCTGGCCTCACCTAACCAGTCGGAGGCCTGATCAATCATATGTCCGCATAGCTCACGTAAAATACCACCGCCGGAAATCAGTTTATGCTTCCATTTTAAATCTTCCCGGTACATGGAAAATTCCATATCAATATGAAATATCCTGCCAATTTTATGAATCTCTTTATTTATTGCCAATATAGTGGGTTGGCTGCGAATTTGAGAGTCCACATAAAAGCATGAATTACTGTTATCTAAAATTTCAAGAGTTTCTTTTAAATCATTCAACCCATAAGCCATAGGCTTTTCCAGAAAAACATGTTTACCGTATTTTGCGGCAAGCCTATACTGTTCAAGCCTTTGAATCTGAGGAGTACTTATCGTTATTATATCTATGCCGGGATCGCTTATCATGTCCTGCCAGTTTTCGAATACTTTTGCATCAGGATGATTTTTCTTTATATCTAGTGCTTTTTCTTTAGTCCTGTTATATAAGCCTGCAATTTTGCAATTCTTATTTTTTGAAAAGACTTCAGCATGAACCCTTCCCATTTTCCCGCAGCCAAGAATTCCAATATTAAGCATAGTGTACTCCTTTTATTTTTTTCTTAATTATAATCACTTTTAAAACCTGCATCAGCAATCATTTTTTGCAGCTTAGCCACATGATCTTCTTTTGGAGGTTCCTTATCCTTCATTTCATAAGAAATCCCCACAGAATCATACTTACCACTTCCGTATTGATGGAAAGGAAGCAGGGCTAGTTTATTTATTCCAATACCTTTTAGAATATCCATGGTTTTATTTATTGATTCTTCAGTATCATTTACACCCGGAATTAAAGGTACACGTACTAGAATATTGGCTCCGGTTTCAGCCAATTTCTTAAGGTTATCAATAATTTGAGCATTTGATATACCTGTATATTTGATATGCTCTTCATCATTCCAGTGCTTAAAATCATATAGAAAAAGATCGGTATAAGGTGCAACAGCAAGAAGCGAATCCCACGGAACCGCTCCGGTTGTTTCAATTGCTGTTGACAGACCCTTACCATGTATATGCTTAAGCAGCTCAAGGGAAAAATCGCGCTGTGTCAGCGGTTCGCCTCCGGATAAAGTTACCCCCCCGTTGCTCTGTCTATAAAAAACTTCATCCTTCATGACAATATCTACTACTTCATCCACAGACATCAATTTTCCCTTGATGCTCAAAGCCTTAGTTGGACAAACATCTACCCATCCAAGATCATTGCTGTTAATGGAATTCCTGTGAATCTCTATACCTTCCTCACCCATTGTGACCTCGCCGTTTTTACTGTTTTTTACACAAAGGCCACAGCGGATACAGCGTGACTTAACAAAGAATACCTGAGGTTTCATTTCCTGAGATTCAGGGTTCGAACACCATTTACAGCGAAGAGGGCAGCCTTTTAGAAAAACAATAGTACGTATGCCAGGCCCATCATGTATACTGTAACGCTGTATATCAAAAACCATACCCTGAGGATTTATTTTATCTTTTTTAATCATGATATCACCAATTTAGGCACATTCTTCATGCAACCTTCAATTTCGTCAATAGTCGGCATGGAAGATACTCCCCCGCGCTTAGTTATTGACTGAGCACCGGCAGCATTAGCAAAGTTGATAATGGAATCTAAATCTTTTTTGGTTAAAGATTCAATTCCGCCATATTTTGTTATTTGATAGAGAATGGCTGCCATGAAGCAATCCCCTGCTCCAGTGGTATCCACGGGCTTGGTATCAAAAGTATTAATATGTCCGCTAAAATCACCATATTTATAGAATGCACCTTTTGGTCCGCAGGACACAATAACCATTTTGACACCTTTAGACAGGATCTTTTCTGCAGCTTTTGATATATCGTCTTCACCGGTCAACAGGCATATTTCTTCTTCGGAAGACTTATATATATCCACATATGTTATTGCATCATTAATCACTTCAACAGCTTCCTTGCTGCTGCTCCACAGACTTTCCCTGTAGTTTACATCCAAAGTAATCATAATACCTTTTTCGCGGGCTTCTTTAACCAAGTGGAGAGTTGTACTTCTCACCGGCTCATTTGTCAGGCACATACCTGAAAAATGAAGAATTTTTGAATCCATTACTTTTTCCACCGGAACATCCTCAAGTTTGAGATTTATATCGGCAGTATTCTTTCGTGAGAATGAAAAACTGCGTTCCCCGTTATTTAAAGTAACAAATGTAAGGGTTGTAAAGGCTTCATTATCCTGACTGCAACCGCTCATATCCACATTGCATTTTTCTACTGACTTTTTAATGGCTTTTCCAAGATCATCATTGCCGATTTTTCCGACAAAAAGTGTCTTTAGCCCCATCTTTCCTGCCGCAGCGCACAAATTTGCTATGGTACCGCCTGCATTACATTCATAAACATAGTTTCCTGCAGGTGATGGCTCCATCGGTGTGAAATCTACAAGTATATCGCCTATGGCACAAACGTCATACATGCTTGATCATTCCTTTCATGATACCTGTTGTAGGGTTCTGGAAATAATTTCGTTTTGAATATCTCTGTCCAGCTCAACAAAGAATGCACTGTATCCGGCAACACGCACCACAAGGCTACGATAACGCTCGGGATGCTTTTGCGCATCAATGAGCTTTTCAGGTGTAAGAATATTAAACTGTATATGAAATCCACCCAGTGAAAAATATCCACGGATTAAATCAACCAATTTCTGTCGGTCTTCTTCAGTCTGTAAAATGCTGGGTAAAAACTTCAGGTTAAAGTTTACACCGTTTACAGCAAGGCCATGATCTAATTTCGCCACAGATTTTGCCGCAGCAGTTGGCCCATGGGTATCCATACCATGCTTTGGTGATACACCACCATCTGCAAGAGGTGTTCCGGAAAGCCTTCCGCTAGGAAGTGCCCCCACCTGACGCCCCAGAGGGGTGTTCGAAGACAGGCAGAACAAACCGGGACGGAATTTCCCGTTTCTGAAATCATACTTATCATCAAAGCATCTACAGTATTGCTCAGCCGCCCATGCAACCATTTCATCAGCCTCAGCGATATCATTTCCATATTTGGGTGACTTATTTATTAATATCTGCTGCAATACCTCATTGCCTTCAAAATTATTTTTCATTGCATCGAGTAGCTCATTCATTGTAATTTGTTTTTCTTCAAACACAAGTTTTTTTATAGCGGTAAGAGAATCCCCCACGTCAGCTACTCCTACACCCTGCACACCGATGTAATTGTATTTTGCGCCGCCGGAAGTGCAATCCTTTCCATTTTCAAGACATCCGTCCAACAACATTGATGTATATATGTGTTGTCCGAATTGTGCATGTAATTTTTCTATGGAGTTTAGGGAGCTTACCATCATATCCGTAAAATAATGTACCTGCTTTTGGTAAGCTTCCAGAACCTGTTCAAATGTAGTAAAGTCTTCTGCATTACCAGTCTTAGGTCCCATCTGTTGGCCGCTGAAGGTGCAAACACCGTTATATAACGCAAGCTCGAGGCATTTTCCAAGATTAAAATAACATGCATTGGTTATTCCCATAGTATTGCCGCTGGGAGTAGGTTCAACACACCCAACAATGGCATAATCTCTTGCATCTTCTAATTCTGCTCCGTCAGCACAAAGAGCATCAACTATGGCCGCATCATTAAAGAGTGGCAATTTGCCTCCCTCTTTTTCAACCAAAATTTCCAATACTCTGTGAATAAAGGAATCCGGTGTATCTGGATGAACACGGATACTAACATTAGGCTCAGAGTTGAATACGCTTGATTCGGCTTCCAAGCATAGATAAGAAAAATCGCTGGTAATATCAGAGCCGTCTCTTCCTATACCAGACAGTACAATATTTATAGTAGTAGCAAACCCGCCGTTATTTCTGGCGCTGCTGTATGTTCCAGCCTTTATAACATCACTGTGCTTTACCCAGAGCGCTTCAAGAAGTTCTCTGGCTTCTTCCCTTACAATAATTCCTTTTTTAATATCATTATCATAATAGGGCCCTATAAATTCATCAAATCTGCCTGCTGAAATAGCTGACCCATTTTGGGATATATAATCTATCAGCATTGTAAACCAGTATGATTGCAGAGCTTCATAAAAGCTATTAGCAGGATAGTAAGGAACTCGCTGGCATACCTCTGATATAATCATTAACTCTTTTTTGCGTCGATCATCATTAGTTTCATCTGCCATTTTTTTTGAAAGGTCTGAAAAACGCAGAGAAAACTTTTTAACTCCGTCCACAATGATAAGAACAGCTTTATAGAAGTGGCTCTTTTCAGTGTAGTCCGGATCTAGAATATCCAATTTGGAAAGATTATCTTTCGCTTCATTTTCAATTCCAATAAAGCCCTTTTTCAGGATTGTTTCTATGTTTGGTATGTAGTGACCATAACCGCTTCTTGTGCGTGATATAGGGTCAAATACCCTGTATGGGGAATTAAGAACTTCCATTATTTTTTCATCTATATAATGTTTTGCCATGTCCCCTGTATTTTTGTTTTTCCACCAAGGATAAATTTCCTCAAGCAAATACTTCTTATCATCTTCGGTTATTTGAAGAGTATCTACTTTCCTGGTAGGCATCATATCCAGTTCCTTTTTATCAAAGGAGCCAAATTCCGGAAAGAGCGGAGCCGACCGAGGTTTGCTTGCATGATTTCCTACAATCAGCTCGTCTTCATCTATAAATATTGTCATGTTCTCTAATACATGACTTAGCGCCAAAGCCCGTTTAATAATATTAGGCGCACCTTCTGACTTTTTGTAACTCTCAGTGACTAGTCTGGCACGTTCAACACAAATAGAAGGTTTAATCCCACGCATTGCTTCATTTAGTTTTTTTGTGCGTACTGACCTTTCAATACCTTCAGGCAGTAGTTTTTTATTCATTCAATCACCCATCCTATCTGCTTTACGTTCCGTAATATATCTATTATACTGCAAGTTCACAGGTTGCATATGACATCAGCATTTCTTCATTTGCATCCTTTGCATCTACTATTGCAGTCATATTTCCTTCATTCATAACCATTATGCGGTCACACATTCCCAACAGCTCAGGCAGCTCGGAAGAGACCATAATGATTGACATTCCTTTTTTAACAAGATCATTTAGTATATTGTATATTTCTTGCTTAGCTCCAACATCAATACCTCTGGTAGGTTCATCAACCAGCAGTATCTCACATTTAGTAGCTAGCCATTTGGATAAAACAACTTTTTGTTGATTTCCTCCACTCATGTTCTGAGTAATGGTATAAACATTTCCCGGTCTAATATGGAACATATCCGAATAATATTTTGCAGTTTCCTTTTCCTTTTTTGTGTTTAGAAAAAGTTTTCCGAACTTTTTTAGCGAGGATATGCTTGTGTTATAAATAATATCCTGCTTCAGCATTAATCCCTGAGTTTTTCGTTCTTCAGGAACAATGCCCATTTTAGCTTTTATTCCATCCTTGGGGCTATTAAATTTTACATCCTTGCCGCATATTTTAATGTTTCCGTTATCTATTGGATCAGCTCCAATAATAGCTCGAAGTATTTCGGTTCTTCCTGCGCCGGCCAATCCGGCGATTCCCAAGATTTCTCCTTTTCGGAGGGAGAAGCTGACGTTATTCAAAATACCTTTTCGTGTTAAATTTTGCACGTGTAGAATTTCTTCACCAACGTGCCGTTCTTTCGCAGGATAAATATCTGACATATCACGTCCAACCATACGATTTACAAGTTTGTCAACATCGTAATCTTCCACTTTACCGCTTTCCACCATCTTACCATCCTTCAGGATGGTAAGATGTGTGCAAAGCTCAAATATTTCTTTTAATCTATGAGAAATATAAATAAATGTAATACCTTTTTTGGAAAGATCACGCAAGATTTTAAACAGACCTTCAAGCTCAGCTTCACCAAGAACCGCAGTAGGTTCATCCAAGACTATGATTTTTGCATTACGAGACATTGCTTTTGCAATTTCCACCATCTGTCTTTTAGCAACGCTCAATTCACAAATCTTAGCATCAGGGTCCAAATCAAGGCAAAGCTCTTTTTGAATTCTCAGGGTCTCTTCTCTCATCTTTTTGTAATCTACCATACCAAATTTATTCTTTGGTAATCTGCCTATAAAAATATTTTCAGCGACTGTGCGGTTTTCAAGCAGCATCAGTTCCTGATAGATTACAGCAATGCCTTTATCTATCATCATAGCAGGAGTCGAATTGCATATAGGTTCACCATCAACAACGATGTCACCACAATCACATGAATAGGCTCCCGAGAGAATTTTCATCAAGGTGGACTTTCCTGCTCCGTTTTCTCCAACAAGAGCATGTATCTCGCCTTTTCCTATCGTTATTGAAACATCATCCAGAGCCTTAACTCCCGGAAAAATCTTTGATATATGATTCATCTTAAGCATGATTAAACCTCCACAGTGCTGAACTAATTTACTTTACACTTTTACAGACCTTTTCCTAGCCACTCGTCAATATTGTCTTTGTTTACTATTGCTGTATCAAGCTGAATACGGGTATCAACTTTTTCACCTGTCAAAATTTTATAAGCAACTTGAACACCTTCTGGTGCACAGTAAGGGTATACAACGGTAAATGTCATAGCGCCTTCTTTAATTGCCTCAAAAGCAACTTCACTACCGTCCATTCCTATAAGAATTATGCCTTCATCGTCACGTCCGGCAGCTCTCATAGCTTCTAAAGCACCAAGAGCCATTTCATCATTGTGAGCATATACTGCCTGAATCTCGCCAGGTCCGAAACGTTGTAGCATGTCTTCCATGTATGTCATTGCATTTTCACGAAGGTAGTCACAGTATTGTTCTGCAACGATTTCTAAATCTGGGTGGTTAGCAAGTTCCTCAACAAAACCGTCATGACGGTCAATTGTAGCTGAAGCACCAGCTGTACCCTGGATTTCAATTATTTTTCCTTTTCCGTCAAGCATTTCTGCAAGAAGCTTTGCAGAAGCAACACCCATAGGCTTGTTCTCTGCGCCTACAAAAGATGTAACATCGGTATTTACATTTCTGTCAAGAGTAATTACCGGTATGCCTTTTTCCATTGCCTTTTCAACAACATCAGTCAATGCCTCAGCAGTCAAAGGAGAAATGATTAGAGCGTCAATTCCTTTTGCTATAAGGTCTTCAACGTCTGTAACCTGCTTGGATGAGTCATTGTTAGCATCTGTAACTATGATTTCCATGTTAGGATAATGCTCTTTCGCGTAAGCAACGTTTTCTTCAACCATTGCAACGCGGAAAGGATGGTTCATTGTTCCCTGTGATAAACCTACTAAGAATTTCTTCTCTGAAGGATTCTCCGAAGGGTTAGCAGACTGTGAAGGAGTTTCTGAGGGTGTTTTTGGTGCGTTTGATCCGCATCCCGCGAACAAAGCAACAACCAAAACGAGTGTAAGCAGTAATTTGAAAGTTTTCTTCATTTTGTTTTCCTCCCTGTGTTGTATATAAATCACATCCCAGTGATTGGGACCAAATTTAGCTTTTGGCACGTCTTTGTTTACGTTCCAAAAGTACTGCCAGAATAATTATTAGACCTTTTACAATTCTTTGAATAAAGGGTGATATGCCTATGATATTCAACAAGTTTGCGATTACCGAGAGAAGAGCAGCTCCAATAAGGGTTCCACCAACTCCGCCAATTCCACCGGAAGTACTGGTGCCTCCAATAACGGCCATTGCAATTGCATCAAGCTCGGCACCTTCTCCTGCAGTCGGTTCTCCTACGCTTAGCCTTGAAATCAATATTAAAGATGACAGTCCAGCAAGGAACCCTGAAAGGGTATAAACAATCCATTCAGTCTTTACTACATTAATTCCGCTTAACCTAGCAGCTTCACGGCTATCTCCTATTGCATAAACACTACGTCCGAAAGAGGTATATTTAAGAACAAAATATGCCCCTATTAAAACAACAAAGAATATAAATACAGGTATCGGTATCCCAAGAAAATCTCCTTGACCAATGAATTTGATATCCACTCCGCTTTTTCTCCAACTTTGGGGCGAACCGTTTGCGATATAAAGAGCCAACCCACGAAAAGCTGTCAAGGTACCTAATGTCATAATAAATGGAACTATTTTTCCCTTTGTTATTCCCAAACCGTTTAAGAAACCAATTACTGCACTTATTAGCAAGCCTATAACAATTGCTAAAACAGGATTTATTCCTTTTTGGAACATCATGGCTACCGAAACTGCCACGACGCCTACTGAAGCACCTACCGAAAGATCGATACCGCCTGTAAGAAGCACAAATGTCATACCAACCGCTATAATACCGTTAATTGCTATTTGTCTGATAACATTAATTAAGTTGTTAAATTTCAAAAAACCAGGTTCTATAATGGCTGCTAATATTATTATTGCTATTAACACCCAAAATACTCCGAAAGATTTCAACTTTTGGAACTTAGTATTTAGTCCCTTTAATTGTGTGCGTTCCATCATTATCCCCCTTGGAAAATTAATTAATTTGTAGGTATCATTTGTTCTATTTGTATGATACAATGAGTATAACATAGACAATATTTTTTGTCCATAATAATTTATGAGATTTTTATAGAAAATATTGACCCAAAGTGTAGTTTGTTGTTTATAATACCATATATAGACCGACATAAATTTACGTTAATATCTAGCACAATATGAACTAATTATGATAAAGTAATATAAGAAAGTCTATGGTAATAATTGATTTGTAGAATTCTAAGAAAAACTGTATTATAATAATTTTTATATACATTACTTTTGTACCATACTTTTAAGGAGATATTAAAATGGATATCGATTATTTCAAAAAGACGTTTCAATTTATTCCCGATAGTAATGTACCACTGTATGCGCAGCTTGCATCATACATAAAAATTCAGATTCAAGCGGGCGTCCTAAAGGCCGGTGATAAGATGATCACCGAAAATAGCATATGTACGGCATTGAATATAAGCAGAACTACAGTCCGTCAAGCAATGAATCGTCTTGTTGAAGAGGGGCTGCTTAATCGATATCGGGGCAAAGGCTCTTATATAGCTGACCAGAAGTTGAAGCGCAACATAAACTATATGTATAATTTCTCTGAAAACATAAGGGACGCAGGGGCTGTGCCTACTTCAATAGTTCTGCAACATAAATTAGTGGATGTTGATGAAAACACCGCTGAATTACTCCAGCTTCCTAGAGGCCAATCAAAGGCATTTTTATTGAAAAGACTAAGGTGTGCAAATTCTGAACCGATAATTTTAGAAACCACCTATATCCCGTCCTACTTGTGTCCGGATATTGAAAAGCTAGACTTTTCAACTATTTCACTCTATAACACCTTAAGCAATAATTACTCCCTTAACCTCTATCATGCAGTAGAGACAATTGAAGCGATTATTATTGACTCGACTGATGCCAAGCATTTAAAGTGTAAACCAAAAGGCCCCGGTTACAGGATAGAGAGAATATCATACCTTGATTCTGGTTATGTTTTTGAGTTTACCACATCTTTAACACGGGCTGATAAATGCGTTTTCAGACTTGATTTGTATAAAAACTCCAGCGCAAACAAAAACACCGTGGATTTTGAAAGACAACTTAATTTATAAAATGTTTTATTAAACTTTATCTGGTTATATTCAATACCTCTTTAATGTATATTAAGGGGGTATTATTTTAATTTTCCCTTAGGAACAAAAAATTCTTCTTGATTTATAAAATAATATGATTTATACTTAATGTATCATACATTTAGTACATTAGTAATTTTGTCTATATGAAAGGAGCAGTTTTAATGAAACCTACAAAGAAAGCAAGTGAAATGACAGTGGCAGAATTGGCTTCCTATATTGATCAGTCAGTTTTAAAGCCAGAGTTCACAGAAGAAGAAATCAGAAAGTACATCCAAGAAGGTATTGACTATGGGTGCAGAACTGTATGCATCAATCCGTCCTCTCTTGATATTGCCCGCGAAATGACAAAAGGCACAAAGACAGAAATATGTGTTGTTTGTGATTTCCCGTTTGGTACCTCCACTACAAAGTCCAAGGTTATGCAAGCTGAGGAATATTGCAAAGAAGGAGATATCTTTGAGTTGGATATCGTAGCAAACTATGGCTGGATAAAAAGCGGACAATGGGATAAAGTTGAAGCTGATATAAAAGCAGTAACCGATGTTTGTCATAAATATGGTACAGCTGTAAAGGTTATCTTTGAGACCGATGCTCTTACTGCAGAGCAGGTAGCAAAAGCCACAGAAACAGCCATTGCTGCAGGTGCTGACTTTGTAAAAACATCTACTGGCTTCTTTACAGGCGGCGAGAGCAAGGGGGCTACTCCTGAGATTATTCAGGTTATGATGGATGCAGCAAAGGGACGCTGCAAAATCAAGGGTTCAGGTTGTATAAGAACCAGAGAACATTTCCTGAAGCTTATTGATATGGGTATCGATCGTATGGGTATTGGGTATAGATCCACTCCTGTTGTATTGAATTTGACAGAAGCAAAAAATAACGTACCATCAAACGAATATTAATAAACATTTATATAAAAGCCTGCAAGTTTTTGCAGGCTTTTTATCTGTTATTCTTTCATTATTTTTTATGTCCACAGATATTTTAAACTAGAATTGGTTCAATCTGCTTTCCTTCTAAGGCATATTCGATGGTAGGAACAATAAGCCCAAATCTGGCAACTAAGCTTGTAGGTTTGTTTTCCGAATCATCCTGACCAAAGGGAACAAAGAATACATTTTTTGTATTAAGTAGAATTCCCAAGTTCTTTGCACTTGCTGCAAGACCGTCATTAGTCGCAATGGCCAGTACAATTGGCTTTTGATTTCTCAGATGTGCTTTTACAGCCATTGTAACAGATGTATCGGTTATAGCGTTAGCAATCTTCCCCATAGTATTTCCGGTACATGGAGCAACCAAAATTAAGTCCAGTAATTTCTTAGGACCGAGAGGTTCAGCCTCAACGATTGTTTCTATACATTCCTTTCCTGTAATAAGCTCAATTCGTTTTCTCAATTCTTCTGCCCGTCCAAAACGTGTATTAGTCGTGGCAACATTGTTTGATAGAATCGGAGTAATATCGGCCCCTAAAAATACCAATCGCTCAAATTCAATTATCACATCTTGAATAGTGCAAAAAGAACCGGTTATTGCAACTCCTATCTTCTTATTGTTAACATTCATCTAATATACACCCCCCTCTTCCTCAATGATGTTATAAATTGTGCGGCGAATGATATCACCCGCCGTTAAGGGTGCAATTTTCCCCGGCAAACCCAAAGACCAAATTGCTTTAAAACCGAATTCTTCGGCTGCCTTGAAGTCTATACCTCCGGGTTTCGATGCCAGATCCAGAAGCAAACATCCACTTCTGGTCTTTTCAAGAATTTCTTTAGTTAGTACCAAAGAAGGAGCTGTGTTTACAATAGCATCCATATCTGAAACATAGCGCGCCAATTGGTGCATAGGAACTGGTTTTAGTCCCTGTGCCTCAATCCAGGCAATATCTGAATATTTTCTTGCTGCTACCCAAACTTCCGCCCCAAAGCCCTGAAGCATCTTTGTTAGTATTTTACCTATTCTCCCGTATCCAACTACTAAAACACGACTGTCCATCAATGTTATTGGAAGTTCCTCTATTAAAATATGAACAGCACCTTCTGCGGTAGGAACGGCGTTTAGTACCATCAATTCTTCCCTTTCGACAATATCAACGTACTTAATATTTTTTGACTCTAATTGCTTTTTAACGCTGTCGGGAATTTTACCAGCAATAAAGATAGAGTTTTCTCCTGTCTTTTCAATTACTTCTTGAATGGTGGTTTTTTCTTTTGATAAGGGAGTGGAAATAAACCCATTTTCAGAAATAAGAGGAATCCCCCCCACAATTACTCTGGCTCCGTCAAGGATAAAGTCCAAAGGTGCATTTTTACTTGCCCAAGGCTTTCCGCTTTTTTCGAAACCATATATTTCAACATACTGATAATCCTTCTTTAATAACTCTGCCAGGTAGACATTGCGCATATCTCCCCCAATTATTGCATATTTTCTCCTGTGCATTCTAACAAACCTCCTGCCTAGCAACTTAACATTATATTTTATGAGTTGTTTGACAGTCTTGTGTATCAAGTAAGCATGAGTTTTATCATCTTTTCTTTTTTGTAAAAAGGATTGCATGGCCCCAGATAATATCAAAGGGAGCTGAAGCTACCTTGGTTTTCTGGTTAAGATACTTTCTGATGACTAAAAATAGCTTTTGATTGTTATCAACTCCATAAGCCCACCCTTTTGGGTTGCCGGTACTATAAGGTATAGTAATTACATTTCTTTCTGTGGCGTGTCTTGCCATTTTCACTACATAATAGTTCCTGCTGTTTTTATCACATTCAGGGAAATATTCATCAGCAGGGTTAAGTATATCTATATACTGTAAACTACCTTCTTGCACAATAAAGCCTTTTTTCTCGAGCAGTTTAATAAAACATTTTATAATACCGTCTTTTTCATACATAGGTTTATTAACTTCGTTTGTATTTGAGTATCTTTATTAATATCATTCAATTTAATCACCCCTTTTTTACATTATATGTTGCCTCTTAAACAGGTTGATTTAGCATACAGGCCACTATGCAAGATGAGAAACATTATAAAAAAGTAAAAAGACCAGCTATTACAAGTTTTTTATGCTTGAAGACAGCTGGCCTTTAATACTCTGCTTGATGAGATTCGGTTAAAAATTCACCTGTTTTCGTAAATTCCTATGACTACTCCCATTACGTAGAGTGTTTTTGCTATGCACCATTATATTTACTTCTTTTTAAAATTCTAAATAGTTCAGGTATTCTGATGAAACAGGCTCGTCACCGAGTATAACAACACCAGTCTCGCCTTCTTTAAATATCCAATCAATAAGGTCCAAAACTTCACTTATCCTAATATTATCAATTTGTTTCAATATCTCTTCAGGATATGTGACTGTGCCTGTTATAATTTTCGACTTTCCAATTGAGGTCATACGGCCAGATGTGCTATCCAAGCTTAAACAATAATTCCCTTTGAGCTGGTTTTTACTGCGCAAAAGCTCGCTTTCGGTTATACCTTGAGAAATCAGATTGTTAATCTCAGAACCTATACATTCAATAACTTTATTCACCTTATCTGGATTTGCAGCAACATAAATAGTAAACATACCACAGTCTCTGAAAGATGTAGGAAATGAATATATCGAATAAACCAGTCCAAGCTCTTCACGAATTCTTTGAAACAGTCTTGAACTCATTCCCCCGCCTATTATATTGTTTAGAACCATAAGAGCGTATGTACGATTATCTCCCATCGGAAGGCCACGAAATCCTATGCATAAATGCGTCTGTTCAGTTTCTTTCTTTTTGAATAAAAAATGAGTCCTGAAT
>JAAYNX010000062.1 GCA_012520615.1 Clostridiaceae bacterium
ATAATATAAGCAAGGTCTTTTGAAGTGTTTATATTTCTAAGATTATCCGTATTATAGCTGTAGTTTATCTTATTAGCTATATTTATAGAATTACAATCGGTAATTTTATTTATACTGTTATTATCAGTTAATATTATATTCATTCCGGAATCCTGAAATATGAAGTTTATTCTTTCTTCCGGGTATTCGGGTTCAATGGGCAAATAAGCTCCTCCAGCTTTGAGTATAGCTAATAAGCCGACAATCATCTCAACGGATCTATTAACCATAATTCCTACTATTTCATCCGGTTTTACCCCTCTATTTCTCAAAACATTAGCCAAAGAGTTGGCTTTCTGATTCAATTCCTTATATGTAAGTTTTTTATCTTCAAATACAAGAGCAATATTATCCGGAGTTCTTTCAACCTGCTCTTCGAATAATTGATGAATGGTTTTTTCCCTTGGATAATCAGCATAGGTATCATTAAAATCATATAATACCTTTTTTCTTTTCATTCTCTGTAAGCATTTCTATTTTGCAAATTAAGTTGGCTGGGTTGTCCAATGCATGCCAGAGAAGGCTTAGCATATGCTGATGGATAAATTCAATTTCTTTATCGTAGTATAAATCGGTATGATAATCATAATCTATGATTAATATACCATCATCATCTCTATCGTTTATATGTACAGTAAGTGAATTCGATTGGTGCTCATTAAAGTGCCACCTTGTAGTGTATTCTACATCACTGGACTTAACAAACTTAGAATTCTGATACGATAAAACAATATCAAAAAGATTCTCACTGAAGTTATGTTTTTCACGAACAAATTTTAATACGCGGTCATAGGGGTATTTTTGATGCCTGTACGATGTTGAGCAGAGATTCAGAATACTCTGCGAAAAATTCATAAAACTATCTTCACTATTAATATTTATACGTAATGGTATGGTATTGATAAACATACCAGATGTGTTTTTGTCTGCATGATTCAATCTATTCAAAATCGGCGTACCCAAAATAATATCTTCTTTTTCTGTTACTCTGTTGATATACATTGCCAAGGCAGATAAGAATAATGGGTATGGAGTTACTTTATTCTCGGCGCAATAATCTCTCAACTTCTTTGCAAATTTTTTCGGAGCTATGAATGTCTTTCTCCTAGATTTTGCAGAGACAATATTCGATTTTCTGGACTTTAATACTGTCCTCTCTGGTGCAGAATCAAATGTGCTCTCCCAATAATTTTTGTCCTTTTCAATCCTGTTTGATTCTAGATAAAGTTTTTCTTTTTCTATATATGATAGATATGAAGGCATCAGCGTATTAAAGGAGGCATCATCCCGATTTTTTATTAAGTCACAGTAATAAGCAACAATAGAACTCCCCAGATTACCCATACTCCAAGCATCTGAAATAATGTGATGTGTACATATGTAAAATCCTGCGTCATTATCGCTGACTTTAATAATTATGAAACGAAACAATTCACTATTTAATAATTCAAATGGCTTTAAAGTCTCATTTTTATCGAATTCCTGCATTGCTTTTATGGGGTCTTCGAGGTTTGAGAAGTCCTTTACTTCGATATTGCTATATACATATTCTGATACGTATTGCTGTGGATTACCTTCATCATCTAGGCAGAGTCTAAGCCGCATACCTTCATTATTTCTGATAAAAAGGTTAATAGCTTTTTCCAGTTTGTCAATATCCACGTTATCCTTTATTCTCAATGTACCTGCAACATTTGAAATGCTAGTTCCAGAATACATTCGTTCCGTATACCAAATTAATAATTGGGGAGATGTTAAAGGATAATAAATAGTATCAGACATACTAAAAACCTCCATATTTTTATCTTTTGTAAATTATTTGTCATTATTTTATCATATTTTTATAATAATAAAACTATTATTCTTTAAAATATAACATTTTATATATTTAAAATATAATAGAAAATCAGGCAAATAAAAAAACTCCGCATGATTACATGCGAAGCCTAGATTTTAATTGGTTACAGTTGATTTAAAGTTCTGCTTAAAAATTCTCTCGTACGCTCCTGGGTTGGGTTATTGAGAACTTGTTCCGGGCTTCCCTCTTCAACAATAACTCCCTGATCCATAAAGACGACCCTGTCAGCCACATCTTTTGCAAACCCCATTTCGTGAGTTACTACAAGCATTGTAAGCCCTAATTCAGCAAGCTCCTTCATAACTTTAAGAACTTCCCCGACCATTTCCGGGTCCAAAGCTGAAGTCGGTTCATCAAATAACATTACATCTGGCTCCATAGACAATGCCCTAGCGATTGCCACACGTTGTTTTTGTCCTCCCGATAGCTGTTTAGGTTTAGCATTTATATACTGATCCATGCCGACAACCTTCAAATATTTCATAGCAACTTCTGTCGCTTCTTCTCTGGAGCGTTTCAAAACCTTCATCTGGCCAACAATACAGTTCCCTAATACATTGTGATTATTAAAAAGGTTAAACTGCTGGAATACCATACCTAATTTTGTACGATATGCATATATATCATGATTATCGTCTAGGATATTTTCACCTTTATAGATTATTTGGCCTCCACAAGGCTTTTCCAGTAGGTTTACACAGCGGAGTAATGTAGACTTTCCCGACCCTGATGAACCAATAATACATACCACTTCACCTTTTTTCACTGAAAAGTCAATATCCTTTAATACTTCATTGTCTCCAAAACTTTTGCTTAAATGCTGTATTTCTATTACTGTTTCCATAGCTCCCCCTATTATCAATAACGGCTCACACCATTATTCTTTTTTTTGCGCAATATATCTTCAGGTCTTGCAACCTGCATTTGGTTACCTGCTAAACTGAAGTTTTTAGGACCATCAATTTTTCTTTCAAAATAGCGAAGTATCCTGGTCACCGTAAATGTCATTATGAAGTAAAGAATACAGGCGATGAAGAAAGGCGGATAGAAGACAAATGTGTTACCCGCAATTGACTTCGTTGCGAAATAAAGTTCTGTAACTGATATGACATTAAGTACAGATGTATCTTTAATATTAATAACAAATTCATTTCCTGTGGCAGGTAAAATATTCCGAATCACTTGAGGCATTACTACATTCATCATAGTCTGAACATGATTCATCCCCAGAGCGTGAGCTGCCTCAAATTGCCCTTGGTCTATCGAGACAATACCTCCTCGGACAATTTCCGACATATAAGCACCGGTATTTATTGACACAATTAAAATTGCTGCAAAATATTTATCCATACCAACGCCAAATGCCTCTGCTGAACCATAGTAGATTACCATTGCCTGTACCATCATTGGTGTTCCGCGGAAAAACTCAATATATGCTGAAAGCAGACCATTAACAACCTTTAACAAGCCTTTTTTAATACCTCTTTCAGGTGTTGGTATTGTACGAATTACTCCAACCAATAAACCGATGATTGAACCTAAAATTGTTCCTATCATTGAAATATATAATGTCATACCCGCTCCACGAAGGAACATAGGCCAGTAATCCACAATTATTTTCATTATCTTTGCAAAACTCATTTTACCCTCCCGGCATGAAAAAATGGTCTGTTAACTTAATAATAAAAATGAGACCTGAAACGCCTCTGGTATAATGGAAATCGCAAAACCACCATTACCTCCCAGAAAGGAGCGTTCAAGTCTCATGA
>JAAYNX010000037.1 GCA_012520615.1 Clostridiaceae bacterium
GGCATATTCTCACCACATAAAGAAGAATCCTGCCCGTTAACATAACAAAAATTGCTAACAGGTTACGACTCTTGTTTCTCCGTAATAAAACATCTCATCAAATTGTATGCAGATGTGCTTGTCATGTTGCATATAAAGTATAAAAAACAATATGAAGCCGACTCAAATAAAAACAAGCACTGCGCGAGTTACTATACATACTCAGCAGTGCTTTTTAAAACTTTATACAAACCTTTAGATTTCACCTAAAACCTTATCAAGGGCAGCAATGTACCCATCAATATCTTCCTTTGAAACAATCAAAGGCGGTAGCATACGGATAATGTTTTCTCCGACAGAACCAATCAAATAGCCGGATTCAAGACATTTTAGCTTAATGGCCACAGCTTTGGGATGGGAAAGCTCAACACCTATCATAAGGCCTTTGCCCCTGACTTCTTTTATGATGCTATGCTTTTTCTTTAGATCGTTAAGCTCGTCAATAAAGTATTCTCCCGTAATGGCTGAGTTATTGCAAAGGTTTTCTTTTATAATAGTGGAGAGTGCTGCATACCCTGCACTACAAGCCAAAGGATTGCCACCAAAGGTGGAGCCGTGGTCGCCGGGCTCAAAGGCTGAGGCATAAGGTTCCCTTGCACAAAGAGCACCAATTGGAAAGCCCCCTCCTAATGCCTTGGCTAATGTGAAGATATCAGGTTCTACGCCAAAATGTTCATAGCCGAACATTTTGCCTGTTCTCCCGAGGCCACACTGAACCTCATCAAAAATGAGTAAGATATCCTTTTCATTGCAAAGCTTACGTACCTGCTTTATATAATCCACATTAGCAGGATTAACTCCGCTTTCACCCTGTATAGGTTCAAGCATAACAGCACATGTATACTCAGTTATTGCATGATCGAGCGCATCAATGTCATTCATTGGAACACTCAGGAACTTTGGTGTAAGAGGGCAGTAGTTTTTCTGGTATTTTTCCTGTCCGGTTGCGGCCAATGTCGCAAGAGTTCTTCCATGAAAGGATTTTTCCAGGGTTATAATTTCGAATTTTTCCGGGAATCCCTTCTTTCTGTAATAAAGGCGGGCAAGCTTTATGGCTCCTTCGTTGGCTTCAGCGCCGCTGTTGGCAAAGAATACCTTGTCACAGCAGGAATTTTCCACAATCAGCTGGGCCAGCTTTGCCTGTGATTCAATATAATAATAGTTTGAGCAATGAATAAGCTTTTGTGCCTGTTCAATAATTGCATTAACCAATGCAGGATGGGAATGGCCAAGCGCATTTACTGCGATGCCTGCCAGAAAATCATAATACACTTTTCCGTCTTTATCCCACAGCTTCATTCCATCACCCCTGGTAAAGCAAACTGGTAATCTGTCGCCAAAGGTATTCAAATGGTATTTTTTATCCAATGCGATTATTTCATTTAAGGTCATAAGAGAACCGCCTCCTATTTATCGTTGTAAATAATTATACATATAAATGCATAATTATTCAACAACATTTGCTAATTATTACTGAATTATATACTATAAATTTCAAATAAATTGAAAAAGATACAGATTGAATGCTTTGATTCATAGGAATAGAATGTAAATTAGTAATATTAAAAACATCTTTTGGGAGGGTAATTCTATGGAGAATGCAATTAAAAAGCTAATAGAAATAGAGAATGAAGCCCAGAAACTGGTGGAAGAAGGATATTCGCAATCAGAAAGAATCCGGCAGGAAACCCTCAAAGAGTTAAAAAACATGGAATGCAATATAAATGAAATGGCAAATTACAAGATTGATCAGTTGAGTCGGAAAAGCCGTTTAGATGCTGATGAGAAGATTAAGAAAATCAATGAAAGCACACAAAAAAGGATTCGTGTTCTTGAGGATTATGTGGAGAACAATCGGGAGACCTGGGGAAATCAGATTTTTAGCCGGATTCTCGAAAGGTGAAATTATGCTGAAAGAAATAAAATATGGTGCACTGTCAGGCAAATCAAGAGCTATGTTTGGGAAGTTATTAAACAAGCATGATTATAAAGCCTTAATGCAGAAAAAAAATATCAGCGAGGTAGTGGCGTATCTTAAGTGCGATACCCATTATGGTGCGATACTTGACGAAATTGATGAGAATAATATCCACAGAGTAAGCCTGGAAAACACTTTAAAAAAAGATATAATAAGTGACTATGCCAAATTTTTTAAATTTGCCAGTGTGCAGTTAAAGGAGTTTATAAATGTTTATTACATAAAAGTTGAAATAGAGAGCTTAAAACTTATTCTCAGAGCATTTGAAGCCGGATATGTGGAGTATTCCACA